>JAYWAI010000234.1:0-1865 GCA_043782545.1 Acidimicrobiia bacterium | reverse complement strand
ATTCGCGGTACGACGACCACTTTGACCACCATGGTGAGTGTCGCGTAAGCCAAGGCCACTCGAAATCGTGATCCACGACCCGGCGTGGTGGCAGCCCGACGACGACATCGCTGCGCACTTTTTGATCCCGTCGGATGACACTCCCCCAGCCCCAGAATTGCCAATGTCTGACGCCCGGCGAACTTCGCGGCGATGGCCTCAACGCGGCGATGGTGAGATCGGGGTTCGAAGTCGGCGAGATCAACGTGTTGACAGAACTGTGGCTCGGATCCGGTGTGATCGTTATGCGAGTTTGAGGTTCACCACCCGAGCAATTGCTCGAGAGTCTTTGGCGGATGTCAGCAGACTCGACCCCGTCCGAAGCGCAATATTGGCAATCATGCAGTCGATGAGGCCACGAGGAGTCACCCCGTTTCGGCGACACAATCGGTACACACCTGAGGCTCCCTCAAAATCAGCAATCGGGTCAATCGGCACCCACCCAAACGAAGTGAGCAAGCGACGTAGGTCGTTGCAGCGCCGCTCGTCCTTTGCTCCGGCCAGCACCTCCATCAGCACTGGATCGCAGGTGGCGATTTGAGAGCCACCCGAGCCGATGAACTCCGTCAACCGACGTTCCGCCGCCGATCGATTGGCTCGGTCATAGTCGACCCACACCGAGGTGTCGACCAGAATCACACCAATGAGTCCGCGGGCACGGATTCAATCGCCCGTGCTCCGCGCATGGCGAGAGCTTCGATGACAGTCATGGGTTGCCCCGCCAAATGGCGCAGCGCGAGATCAACAGCCTCCGTCTTGGTATTCACGCCAAACCTGGCCATGACCATTTCGACGTGCCGATCGTCAATATCAATATTGGTACGAGTCATGGATCGATGCTATCGCAACCGAGGTTTCTATACACCTAGTTGGTGTACGACTCAAGTCAGAAACAATTTGTACCGCCCCAGTTCACTGCGATATCGAAACGCTTTACCGCACCGCCGGGCGCTCATTATCGGTCACAGGAGCCGCTATGCCGGTTCGAGGCTGTACAGACGCCAGGTGCCTTCGATGCCTTTGAGCTCACGGTAGCCGTGGTCGGCGACGGTGACCGAGCCGCCGAGCATCTGTCGCGCACGGTTGACGTGACCCACAAGTGGCCCGGTTCGGCCTCGTGTTCGACTCGGGCGGCCAGATTCACCGCTATGCCGCAGTGAGTGTCGAGCAGGTCGCACCAGTTCGGCATCCACCAAGCGAAGTGGTCTTTGCCCGGAAGTTCGACAAACTCGGCACCAGAAATGATGTCGGCGAGGAGGCGTCCGTACCCGACGGGCAGGACGTCGTCGCCGTGGACATGGGTGACCTGCGTACGCGTGCCGTCGGCGTACTGCGTTTCGGGAATCCAAACCCGGCACCGTTCGATGTCGTGTTCTCCGACCCAAGTCGAATGACTTCCCGCAAATGGATCCCTGGCACGATTGAACGAGCGAGCCATCTCGAAGGCGTCGTTACGTACTGCCGTGGTTGACTATCGGAACCCGGGCGACGCGACCGCCGAGGGCTGACGCAAATTGCGTTGGGTCACGAGGTCGGTTGAGTTACCTGACGAGTTCGTACCCGCTCACGCCCAGGGACGCCTCGTTTTCTCAGCCGGCGCCCGGCTACAGGTACCAGCCGCCGTTGACGCCGATGATTTGCCCCGGTCACAAAACCGGCATCGTCGGAGCACAAATATTCACACGCCGCTGCGATGTCATCGCCGGTACCGACGCGACCAACAGGCGTCATTTTGCCCATCATTTCCATCCCGCCGGGGATTTGCCCCGATCCCTCACCGAAGCGCCGCCGGTAATGACAACCACGCGACTCATGACGCCACATCG
>JAYWAI010000233.1:0-13201 GCA_043782545.1 Acidimicrobiia bacterium | reverse complement strand
TATCGCACCATTACGTCGGTATTGCGCCATGGCCGCCCCGGCCCTGAAGCCTCCATTGGCAAGCTGCAATGGTCACAATGGCACCAAGATCTCACCGAATTTTCGATGGATCTTCTCGGGGCGCAGGGCCTGTGTTGGACGCGCGAATTGCACGAGATGCAACACAGCTTTCTCTTCAGTCGTTCGCACACGATTTACGCCGGTTCGTCGCAGGTGCAACGCAACATCGTGGGGGAACGGGTGTTGGGGCTGCCCAAAGAACCGGGCTGACGCTCAGACACAGTCAGCAACGTCGCTTTGTTAGGGTCGCGGATATGACCCCCGATTCCCCAACCGACGCACCCAAACCGAAACGCCCCGGCGTGCGGCTCTCCGCTGACGAGGCGTGGGCGTTCATCGAGTCGAGTCACACTGGAATTGTGACGACGTTGCGACGTGACGGCGTGCCGATCGCTCTCCCCGTATGGTTTGCTGTCCTTGACCGTTGCATTTACATGTCGACGCCGGCTGGTTCGAAAAAAGTTGCTCGAGTTCGTAACGATTCTCGTGCCTCATTCCTCGTGGAAGGCGGCGAAATGTGGGCGGAATTGACGGCCGTTCACCTCACTGGCACCGCTGAAATCATCGAACCGAGCGACGAATTGGCGACTCGGTTCGCGGCCGCGATCAACGTCAAGTATGACGCATTTCGGGCTAAGGCCGCCGCGGTGCCCGATGCCACAAAGAAGCACTACGCGCAATCCTCGGCGTTTGTTCGTTTCACCCCTGACGAGCGCATCGTGTCGTGGGACAACGCCCGCCTGTTCGCAAAGTCGAACTAGTCAGCGGCCGAGAAACACAGCGTCAGTGCGCGTCACGAAGGCTTTCATGCCGATTTTGAAGTCGTCACTACGAATCGCCAACTCTTCGGCCAATTCTTCGTTGTAGAGCGCTTCACTCAATGTGGCGTCAGCGTTGCGATACAACAACGACTTCGCTAGGCCGACTGCCACCGTGGCCGCGCCAGCCAACTCGGCGGCCAAGGCAGCCACCGTGGCATCAAGTTGGTCGTCGTCAACGACTTCGGCCACCAGCCCCCACGAGGCGGCGGTGTCCCCATCAATCGGTGTGGAGCGCAGCACCATCTGGCGGGCCCGAGCCGCCCCGATGAGCCGCGGCAACATGTACGTCGTGGCGCTGTCGGGCGTGAATCCTCGACCCACAAACGGCGACCAGAATTTCGCCGTACGACTGGCGATCACAAAGTCAGCGCTGAGCGCCAACGCGTTTCCCAGCCCAGCAGCTGCACCCCGCACCGCAGCGATCACCGGCAGCGACGACTCTTGGACGGTCGTGATCAACCGATGCGGGGCCGAGTGCAAGCCGGCGCGCATGTGGCCAGTGCGCGGCTTGATGGTTTTGCCATCGACATCTTTGGGCGTCGGCGCGCCAATGTCGGCACCGCTGCAGAAATGGTCATTGCTGGACTGCAACACGACCACCCGCGCTTGATCATCAGCAGCGGCCGCGTCGAGAGCATCGATAAGCCCGTGCACCATTGCGTTGGTGAGTGCATTTCGCCGCTCGGCGCGATCGATAGTGATCGACACGACTCCGTCGGCCAGGGCAACACTCAGGCCGTCGATGGTGGGCAAGTTGAGCGACACAATGATCTCGATTCCGGAGAGGACAGCCGCGCCACCTTAGCGGTCTGCGAACCTATACCCATGGAGCATCCCGACCACATTGAGATTGCCACCGCCGACACAGTTTGGCGCTTTGAACGAGCGTTTCTGGCATCGAATTGGACGTGCATTTGGGGTCGCGGTTGCCATGGCATTGGCCCCGAGAAGGCACAACACTTGCAACACGGATGTTGTTCGCTCGGTGCTGAGTTGGATGGCGACGATGAGGCCATGAATGTGGCGGCGTTGGCGGCAACGCTGAGCCCGACTATTTTTCAATTTCACGAGGCAGCCTCGACTGGTGTGTTCTCGAATGCCGAACGAAGCAACACGCGCGTCATCGAAGGCGCATGCATTTTTCTGAACCGGCCCGGGTTCGCCGGCGGCGCTGGTTGCGCTTTGCACCTGGCCGCACTCGAGGTCGGCGAGTCGCCGGTGGATTGGAAGCCGTCTGTGTGTTGGCAACTACCGATTCACATTGATTGGGAAATGCAAGATTCCCATGTCGAGATCGCCACGGTGCGCGGTTGGCGGCGAGCCGACTGGGGCGACGACGGCGACACGATGGCCTGGGTGTGCACAGAAGAACCCGACGCGTTTGTGGGCAACACGCCCGTCGTGGCATCACTGCGCGACGAGCTCACAGCCCTCGTCGGCGACCATGTCTACCAAGAACTCGTCGGACAACTCGCCGCGGCGCCCACCCAGCGACCCGACCCGGCGAGTTGACAGGTTTGTCAAGTGAACCCGCTGGGTCCTACATTCACGGCATGACAACAAATCGAATGTGTGAAGGGCGCGTCTGCATCGTTACTGGTGCCGGGCGCGGAATTGGGCGCGGGTACGCGCTGAGCTTGGCGCACCACGGCGCCTCAGTGGTCGTCAATGACATTGGCGCCGCCCGTGACGGCTCCGGCGGCGACACCAGCCCCGGCCAGGAGGTAGTCGACGAGATCATCGCCAGCGGCGGCAAGGCCGTACTCAACACCGGTGACGTGAGCAACGTGGCCGACGCAGAAGCCATGGTGGCCCAAGCGGTGGACGCGTTTGGCGGCCTCGACGTAGTCGTCAACAACGCTGGCATTTTGCGAGACCGCATGCTGTTTTCGATGACAGAAGAGGAGTGGGATTCCGTCATCAAGGTTCACCTCAAAGGCACGTGGGCACCGAGCAGGGCCGCTGCACAATACTGGCGCAACCGGGCCAAAGAGGGCCACACCAACGACGGCCGCCTCATCAACACCACCTCGGTAGCCGGCATTTACGCCAACCCAGGCCAGACCAACTACGGCGCGGCCAAGGCTGGCATTGCGGCATTTACGCAAATAGCGGCGCTCGAGATGGGCCGCTACGGCGTCACCGCCAATGCCATTGCGCCAGGTGCCTTGACTCGGCTCACGGCCGACCTCGGATTGCCAGAAGAAATGATGAGCAAGTTCGGCCCAGAGTGGGTGGCGCCCACGGTGGTGTGGCTGGCGTCCACGCTGTCAGCCGACGTGACCGGCCAAGTGATCGAAGCCAGCGGGTTGACCCTGGCGATTGCCGAAGGATGGCGTCGAGGCCCCAGCACCGACACTCCCCCTGCCGAGGCCCACGAGGTCGACGCGGTCATTCGCGAACTGTTGTCCAGAGCCAATCCCCGCACGACCATGGAAGACGTGAACGTATGAGCAGTGAAGCCCGCCGGGCAACCGGCCAAGAGGCATGGATCATTGACGGCGTGCGTTCACCCCGTGGAAAAGGCAAGTCAAACGGAGCGCTGCATCACATTCACCCGCAGGAACTGCTCGCCCAAGTACTCAATGCCCTCAAGACCCGCACAGGGATCAACCCGGCCGACGTCGACGACGTGATCGTTGGCAACGGCAACTCAGTGGGCGATCAAGGCGCGTGCATTGGTCGCATGGCGGTGCTCGCCGCCGGGTGGCCCGTCGTGGCTCCTGGCATCACGCTCAACCGGTTTTGCGGGTCTGGCCAACAGGCCGTCACCTATGCCGGCATGGGCATTCAGGCCGGTCACCAAGACCTCGTGGTGGGCGCTGGTGTCGAGTCCATGTCACGTTGGCCAGTCGACAACTCGCCCCCCGATTTCGCATCAGGTAACGCCGCGTTGCGCGACTTGTTTCCGCTCGTTCCCCAAGGCATTTCTGCCGACTTGATCGCCACCGTCGAAGGCTTCAGCCGTGAAGATGTGGATGCTTTTGCGTTGCAAAGCCAGCAACGCGCCGCAGTCGCCATGGCCGAAGGGCGCTTTGATCGCAGCCTCGTCGTCATCACGAATCCCGACGGCAGCGTGGCCCTCGCTCACGACGAATTCGCCCGCCCCACGACGACCGCTGAAGGCCTAGCGAAATTGTCGCCGTCCTTTGCCGGCATGGGTGGCCAAGTGTTCGAGGGCTTCGAAACCTCCTTTGACGATATGTGCCGCCAGGTTTACCCACACGCCGGGGAGATTCAGCACGTCCACCACGCGGGCAACTCGTCAGGCGTGGTTGACGGTGCGTCAGCCATTTTGATGGCGTCGCCCAACTACGCCAAAGCACACGGCTTAGTGCCACGCGCCCGCATCATTATGAGCGCCGTGATCGGTTCAGAGCCCGTAATCATGCTCACCGCACCCGGCGCCGCGTCACAACGATGCTTGGATCGAGCTGGTATGACCGTGGCCGATATCGACCTGTTCGAAATCAACGAAGCCTTCGCTGCCGTGCCGCTGAAGACCATGCGCGATCTGGGCCTTGACCCTGCGCTCGTCAACGTGAGTGGCGGCGCCATTGCTTTGGGTCATCCAATTGGCGCCACTGGCCCGATGTTGATTCAGACGGCGCTCGACGAACTCGAACGCCGCGACTTGCACACTGCGCTGATCACCATGTGTACCGGCGGTGGCATGGGAACCGCCACCATCATCGAGCGGATATAGCCCGAAACGAAGCCTGCGCGGTAGCAATGGCACGGCCGTTTGTGCCGACGTCGATCATTGATGCCTCCAGCACATATCGCCCGGTCGATTGGTTCACGCCAACGACCGCGGCGGTGGCGCGAAACGGGCCAACGAAACCGGGCTTGACCAACACGACTGACCAGTGTTCGACCTGCAGCCGGTCATGCCCGCACGCGGCGATAAGCGCGTCCGTGGCCGCGGCCTCGAGGGCAATATTTATTGGCCCGATATGTAATGCCGCGTGTGGTGAAGAAATTTCTGGCACTACTTTGGCGATCTCCAACACCCCGTCGGCCGTTCGCTCAATGCCAAACACATCCCGCAACTGGGGCAGATCAGGCGAATCATCCATATCATTTACCGGATTGTTCGGCGCCTCAAACCCTGGCGGCACGTCGCCCAAACTCACGCCACTTCCAGTCGACAGCGCAATGACGCGATCGTGGTTGTCGGCGTCCACTATGCGGCTACGACTGAACCCCATTTGACGCCCGATCGAGATCACCGATCGCAACGTTTCCAACCGTTTCACGTCATAGGCTGGGTCGATGATGTCGTACGTCATGGTGACGGGAGCGGGCACGCATTCGTCATCACGCCACCATGGCTCGGGCGACAACAAGCACAGCGGTGCAGCCATCACGCCGCCAGTGCTGTTACGCATGTCGTGGCGCAGCGGCATCATCTCGCGGGTCGCGCCACGATCCAGATACGGCGTAGTTTTCCCGAGGTAGGTATAGCTCTTGAGCGCCACCCACGCTTTGTTGAAATGCTCCCAGTGCTCAGCCGCCGTCACCGCTCGAATATCGCCGTGTGATTCATTGGCCATTGGGCTCCTCGGGGTAGTGCGCCGAGCATAAACCTCAAATCACCTGGCGCTCCAGCCGTCCAGTTTTGCCGCAGCCCGCTACCGTGGCGTGAGTGAATCAGCCTGTCATTTTTCGAGGCGTCATAACGCCCAGTCCCGGCGGCCTGCCTGCTGTGAGTCGCCCCATTTGGGCGGGCACCATCGGGCCGGTGGCCAGCACGATCGATCGTCGGCCGCGTTCGATTCGCCGCACGACGAGCGTCGACATTTGTTGGCGAAACAACAACACAGAAACAGTGCTCACGGGCGTCGGGCGGGACATGGTCACTGGTGATACATCTGATGACGTGCGCATACTCGAGGTGGCGGCCACCACCGTGGTACTTGATGCCACCGCATATTCGGTGCACAGCGCCACGATCGCCAATGACCCATTCGGCATTGCGGCCTGGCTGCCTGGTAGGCCAGCCCATTTCAAGATTCGCAAATTGCTGCACGCTGAGCATCCAGATTTCGTGGACAGCGGCTCACTCGCAGCACTACTCATCGATGAGGTTCCCGGCGCCGCGCTGATTTCGTATCTGGCGGTGATGCGTGATGCGGACCCGCCTGAAGAATCGCTCGACTCGCTTGATTCGGTGGATCACAACGTGTTGCCTGAACTTGCCAACGAAGCTAGCGCCAGAAACAACGGGCCGGCGACGAATGTGTGCGCTGGGTGGATTGACGGGGGCTCGATGTATGCCGGGATGTCGACCCGACCATTTCTGGGCGAGGGACCCCCGGCACCATCTCTGCTTCGCGACGACGATCCGATCGCCTGGCACGTCAGCGCCGAGCTCGGTCGCGGCGACATTTGCCGTCGCCGGCTCATTGATGTCGCTCGCAACAACGTGAGCGGCGACTACGACGTGGCCGTGTTTTTCCGGGACTCGTTTATCGAGCGTGATATGACAACCTCGGTCGTGCACGAGTACGGCCTTGACCTCGTTGTGGACGCCCACACGCATGAGGTCGTCAGCATCGATGTGTCGCCACACGTCTTGCCGAGCCCAGAGTGCCCCTCGGCGGTAGCCAGCGCGCAACGAATTGTTGGCATGCATGTAGCAGACGTCCGAACGCACGTGAGCGCCCGATTTCGGGGCACTTCGACGTGCACACATCTAAATGACGCCCTG
This sequence comes from Acidimicrobiia bacterium, assembly GCA_043782545.1. Taxonomy (GTDB): domain Bacteria; phylum Actinomycetota; class Acidimicrobiia; order Acidimicrobiales; family JBBRKR01; genus JBBRKR01. The sequence continues at coordinate 6,607 of JAYWAI010000233.1, read as the reverse complement.
AGATCCCTCGGAGATCTCGACGTGTTAATCGCCGCCCTTGACCATTCTGGAGTCACTCATGCATGAGCTCATCATCGCCAACGGCACGATTGTAGATGGCACCGGAACGGCACCATTTCGCGCCGACATCGCCATCAACAACGGACTTATCACCGAGGTAGACACAAGCGGTAGGGGTCTGGGCGAGGCCATTGAAACGCTCGACGCCACCGGCCTGATCGTGACGCCTGGCTTCGTGGACATCCACACGCATTACGACGGCCAAGCCACATGGGACACGCTGTTGGAGCCATCGAGCGGTCACGGTGTCACGACCGTAGTGGCGGGAAATTGCGGTGTTGGTTTCGCTCCGGTGCGCCCTGGGCGGGAGGACTGGCTGGTGCAACTCATGGAGGGTGTCGAGGACATTCCCGGCACTGCCCTGAGCGAAGGAATCAGTTGGGGCTGGGAGTCGTTTCCCGAGTATCTGGACGTGCTCGACGCCCGTCAGTATTCGATGGATATTGCCGCCTACATTGGCCACGGGCCATTGCGGGCCTATGTCATGGGCGACCGGGGGGCCCGCAACGAACCCGCGACCGAAGCTGACATTGCCGAGATGCGACGCCTGGTGGCCGAGGCTATTCGGGCCGGAGCGATCGGGTTTTCATCGAGCCGGACGCTGAATCACAAGGCACGCGACGGCGAGCCCGTGCCGGGCACATTCGCGGCACACGATGAATTGCACGGCCTGGCCGATGGCGTCGTTGACGGCGGTGGCGGCCTATTTGAAGTGGCGCCGCAGGGCTTGGAGTTCGAGCACGAAGTGTTTCTGGCCGAGGTCGATTTGTTGAGCGAAATTGCACTGCGCACCAAGCTTCCCGTGACCTTTGCCATGTTGCAAAACGACCTCAACCCTGATTCGTGGCGGGCCGCATTAGCCAAAGTCGACGCCACCAATTTGGCCGGCGGCAACATGCGCCCGCAGATCGCCGCTCGGCCATTTGGCATGATGATTGGCTGGGCCACCAACAACCCGTTCACCAAACGCCCCACTCTTGTGGATCTCATTTCGCGACTCAGCGGCGACGCATTGCGGGCCGAGTTGGCCACACCCGAGGTGCGTTCTGCCGTGTTGGCTGAAGCCGATTTACCGGCCGATCCTGCCATCCAATTCGATGGGCTCGGCCCGTTTTTCCAAATGATGCTGGGCAAGATTTACGCCATGGGCGACACCCCGAATTACGAGCCAGCCGCTGATCAAACCGTCACGGCGATCGCGGCAACCAGATGTGTCACGCCACTGGAAGCGGCCTACGACCTCTTGAACGAAAGCAACGGCAACGCCTTTTTGATGCTCCCATTTTTCAACTACGTGGGCGGCACGCAAGATGCCATACATGAAATGTTATCACATCCTGCGACGGTGTCGGGATTGTCAGATGGCGGTGCTCATTGCCGCATGATTTGCGATGCGTCGATCCCCACATATCTCATCAGCCATTGGGTGCGCGACCGCGTCGGAGCCAAAATCACGCTCGAGCAAGCCGTCAAATATCAGACGCACGACACCGCCGCCGTGGCCGGTTTTCATGATCGCGGCACTCTCAAAGTCGGCATGCGCGCCGACATCAACGTGATCGATTTCGACGCTATTGGCCTCGAATATCCGATTGCCGTGGATGATCTCCCGGCCGGAGGTCGTCGCCTCATGCAACACGCCACTGGCTATGTGGCCACGATCGTGCATGGCGAAATCACGCGTCGCAATGGCGTCGACACTGGGGCGCGCCCAGGACGTCTGATCCGCTCTGGGTCCACGCCAGCACCTGCGTAGCATCGGCCAAGCAGCCTGCCACGCGTTTGGCCGCTAATACAGCTAAGACACCTCGATCATCTCGGTGTCACCGGCGGTCACGGCTTGCGCTGTCGCCGGTGTTGACGTCGTTGAGGTCTTCACCCGGTAGTAGTTCCAAAATGCCACCGAGATCGCCATAAACACGCCGCAAAATACCAGCGTGACGGTGATCGATTTCGTCTCCGTGTGGGCGAGGCCCGGGTGCAACATGGCCAAGCAAAACAAGAACAGCGCCGCGCCATAGAAGCCCAGCCACACTTTTGAATTCCACTTCTTGAGCGTGGCCCCGGGCAGGAATTTGATCGGTGTGAGTCCAATGGCGAGCGCCTCGACCCCGCCACCAAAGAGCCCGCCGTCAAGCGACCGCAGCAGGCCGCTGGGCAATGCGCCGGTGGCGTTGAGCGAGTCGATCGGGCCCATCAGCAGCCATGCACCGACGGCAACGACGAACGTCACCATGGTGCCAATCGCGGTCATGCGACCTTTGTGCTCTTCTGGCGGATCGACCGAGGCGACGAAGAGTGCAATGACACCGTAGAAATACCCTGGAACGAAATTGGCTAAGCGCGACACGACCACGCATAGGAAGGCGAAAATGAGCGTGGCGAATTCCACTTCGAGGTGCCCTCCCCCGTTGAATTTCTTCTTCAGGTACACCCGTGAGACGGTGACGCCAATCATGGTGCTCACGGTGACCCCGATGACGAACCCGAGGAACGTGTGAACGGTGGCGGTGTTGGCCCCAAACTCGGGTTGCATGCGGCTGTAGAGCAGCGCGGCGAGCCCCACGAACGTGGCGAACCCCTGCGGCTTCTGCCAGAACCCTGGGCCCGCAGCGGGTGGTGGCGGCGGCTCGCTACCGTCTGGATCGGCCGCTGCCACAGCAGCCCCGCCGGTAGCACCAACGGCGGCTCCCTCCACGAGTTTTCGACCGGTCATCCACTTCGGTAGCCGACGCCGGATGTCGTCGATATTGGCTTCCAACGTGCTGTTGAAAAGTGTCGACGGAAAACCGATGAGCGCGAACAGCGCGAGTGTGACTGCAGCGGCGAGGCCCACATTTTTCAGCGTGATGGCTTTGCCCGGGTTGGGTATGGCGAGCAGGCCAGAGCGCCCTTTGGTGGTCGAAAATTCAGTGACCGGCTTTGCCCCGCCCGGTTTCGGAGCGGCAGCAGGGGGTGTGGCCGCCACTGCGCCAGCGGCGCCGGCTCCAAGCGCGGTATCGAAATCGTACTTGTAGGTGCCTCCCACGCCGTTGCTGTCCGTCCACGTGCCTGTCGAGTGCTTGCCGTCGTCAGACAATGTGCCCACGGAGTCTGACGTGTAGCCGTTTCCTTCGTGCGTCGTAAGTTTGCGGCCGGCCGCCTCGTAGACACCCGTCAGCACTGCGCCAGCGTAGGTACCTTGCAATTTCCCCGTGGCGGCATCAAAGCTGGTGATAACCATGGAAGCCGGGAAGTCGGACCCATTGCACCAACCCTTGGTGCAATGCGCCACCGATTTCCAATTGCCCTTGAGATCCAGCGTTGCCGCCGCAGCCGGGCGAACGCCCACCGAGGCCACCATCACCGTCGCCCCGCCAAAAATCAGCAATGACTTTCGAACGAGCTTCACCCAACTCTTCATGACTCTCCTCGCAACGCACAGTGGCCAGAAAACCATCGAGCAACCGGTGGTCGTCGATGTTGCGGAGAGTAGCCGTTTTTAGTGCTATGCAACAGGGTCGGACGGAGCGACCTACGCCGCGGGGCCGTTGAACATCCAGCGAGTGCCGAATCGGTCAACACATGTGCCAAACAGCGCACCCCAAAACATGTCTTCAAGGGGCATCACTTCAGAACCATCAACTGACAACAGATCGAACAGGCGCGCCGTTTCCTCACGGGTATCTGGCTCGAGGTTGATGCTCACGTTGTTGCCCAGCGACCGCATTTGTCCCATTGATTCCAGGAAGTCGGTGCCCATCAACACGTGGCCAGCGGTGATGGGTAACTCAACGTGCATCACACAATTGAGATCGGCTTCTGACATGGGCGGCATGTTGGGGTCGGCGGGGGCGTCCTTGATTTTCATGATCGCCACACCCATAGTCTCGAGAAACTCGGTCTGGAATACGTCACGATAAAACAGGAATGCTTCTTCGGTTTTGCCGACGAAGTTGAGGTAAGTACTTACACGGGCCATTTGTTTATTCTCCTTTGTGGGCGGCTGCGAGATCAGCCACGATAATTTTGTTCATTTTCAACATTGCTTGCATCACTCGGCCGGATTTGGTCGGGTCTGGGTCGCTCATGAATTGACCGAGTTGCACGGGGATCACTTGCCAAGCCACGCCGAAGGGGTCTTTGAGCCAACCACATTGACCGGGTGTGCCACCATTCGCGGTGAGGGCGTGCCAGTAATAATCGACTTCGGCTTGGTCGGCGCAGGTGATGAACAGTGACATGCCGTCGTGCATTTCAAAATGCTCGCCGCCGTCCATGGCCATGAATTCTTGGCCATTCAGGCTGAAACCAGCGTGCAGCAACTGGTCGGTGCCAGGCATGGTCATGGCGTGATCCACATGCGATTCTTTGAAGACCGATGTGTAGAGGTCGATGGCCTTCTTGCCGTCTTTTTTGAACGTGAGAAACGTGATGATTTTCTGCATCGTGGCCGTCCTGAGAGAGTCGAGGTGCTGCCGTGGCGCACACCCGCCACCCTATCGAACCGGCGAGCTCAAACAGGTCCGATGGCCAGAATCGACGCGCTGGTTTACAAACGCGGCAGTCTGGGTACCACTTCAACATGTTGACCCTCGGACTCGTACTGATGCTTATCGGCTTTGTCTTCGCACTTCCTGCGCTGTGGAGCATTGGCATTGTGATGGCCCTTGCTGGCGCCATACTCATGCTCCTGGGGCGCAGTGGCCGCCCCGTCGCAGGTCGGCACCACTATTGGTAGGGCCGCCTGGCCCACTTGGAGCGGTAACTGCTGGTGAAGCCTCCCGGCGCCCTCGGAGTTGTTGACGAAACGCCACGCCGCAGCCCCGCCGATGATCACAACACTTCGCGATTTTCGTCTCGAGACTCGAGCGATATCGACGACATACAAAAAAAGAAACACACACAGAAAGTGAAACTCATGGACGATAATTTGGACCAGGCAAAAGGCAAATTCAAGCAGGCAGTCGGCGACCTTACAGACAACGATCGCCTGAAGAAAGATGGCGAGCACGATGAAAAAGCTGGCAAGGTCAAAGAGGTCATCGAAGATATGAAAGACAAGGCCGAAAGCTTCGTCGACAAAGTCAAAGACCGGCTCCACAAAGACTAAACAACCCTCTCTACTGGCGACGGCGGCGGCCACGTCGCCAGTAGAGTCGGCGGGTGAATAACGCAGAGGCTGTAGCGTCCGGATCGCTGATTTTGGTGACGGGCGCCAGCGGTTACGTGGGCGGCCGTCTCGTGACGGTGCTGCTCGAAGCGGGCTACCGGGTGCGTTGTCTAGTGCGCACGCCGGCCAAGGTGGAGTCGGCGCCGTGGTATGAACACGTGGAAAATATTCATGGTGACTGCGACGGCGATTTGACCGGCGCCATGGCTGGCGTCGACGCCGCCTACTACCTCGTTCACTCAATTGGGTCGTCGGCCCAATGGGCCGAACATGATCGGGCCGTTGCTGAAAACTTCCGCCGCGCCGCTCACGACGCGGCCATCAAGCGCATCGTCTACCTCGGCGGGTTGGGTGACCACTCAACGGGCAAGTTGAGCGAGCACCTCGCTAGTCGCCACGAAGTCGGTGTCGAATTGGCCAAAGGCTCGGTGCCGGTCGTCGAGTTGCGCGCCGCTGTGATCATTGGTTCGGGCTCGGCGAGCTTTGAAATGCTGCGATGTTTGGTGGACGTGCTGCCAGCCATGGTGACGCCACGCTGGGTCGACACGCGATGTCAGCCGATCGCCATTCGTGACATTTTGCATTTCTTGGTGGAGTCGCTCACGGCAGATGTAACGGGTCGAGTGCTCGACGTTGGCGGCCCCGAAGTGCTGACGTACCGCGAGATGATGATTCAGTACGCGCAGGCAGCCGGCCTACGGCCGCGCCTGGTGGTGCGAGTGCCATTTCTCACTCCGGGCTTGTCGTCACGGTGGATAGGTTTGGTGACGCCGATCCCGCCGTCATTGGCTCGCCCATTGATCCAAAGTTTGGTGAACGACGTTGTGGTGACCGGCGAGGCGGCCATAACAGCGATGCCCACCGAGCAGTTGGCGTATCGCGAAGCGGTGCGATTGGCGCTCGGCCGCTCGCTGACCGGCGACGTGCCCACGAGTTGGGCTCGGGCCGAGTTAGGCGGGCGCCCACCTGCTGAGCCGCAACCTACCGACCCCGAGTGGGCCGGCGGCAAGGTCAATATCGATCGACATGAACAGAAGGTGAATGCATCACCGGCCGAAGTGTTCCAAGTGGTGTGTTCAATCGGGGGCCGCAGAGGCTGGTACGCCAGCGATTGGATGTGGACTGTGCGAGGGGTGCTCGACTCGCTCATTGGCGGGGTTGGGATGCGTCGTGGGCGGCTTCACCCGTACCACCTTTCGGTCGGTGATCCGCTCGATTTCTGGCGAGTGGAAGCCATCGACAACTACAAATTGCTTCGGCTGCGGGCCGAGATGTTGCTGCCCGGAGATGCGTGGCTGCAATGGCAGATTGAGCCCACTCCCACCGGGGCCACCATCACGCAGACGGCTCGCTTCCACCCTCGAGGCATCCTCGGCCGCGCCTATTGGATTGCGG
>JAYWAI010000232.1:0-13210 GCA_043782545.1 Acidimicrobiia bacterium | reverse complement strand
ATCGTGGCCTTCCTGTGCAGCGACCAAGCAAAGTTCATCACCGGCACCGCCCTACCGGTCGAGGGCGGCTCCTACAAGGGTTTGCAGTGACGCCGGGGGCACGTCGGTAATTGTGACGCCGGGGGCACGTCGGTAATTGTGACGTCGGAGGGGGTTGGCGACTTAGTTACCGGTTCGGGTTCATATGTTTTGAACCTGTCGCAGTTCGAGGGCCTTGGAGGCAACCAGCAACTTCCCGGGTATATCCGCGACAGTTTTGTTCATACCGATTGGGTTGTCCTCGAAGGCGTTGGGTACCTAAAGAGCCAGTTCATCGAGCTGTACTCGCACGAGAAGTTGACCAAGGTGGTTTTCGACGCCCACAACGTGTCGCGACAAAACCCGTTGACGAGCGCTTACCCGTCCACGTTGACCCAGGACCCAACCGCAAATTTGGATCTGTTTGGAGACGTGGGCGACGACAACGTCGAGACCATTGGCACGAAAAATATTGGCGGGGTATCCGCGGTGCATTGCCTCAAAGGGGACCCGATAGCCGCACCGACAGCGAGCCGTTACGCCAGACGATCGAGACCAATTTCTCTGACTATGGTACCGACGTACACGTCACCGCACCCCCTGCCAGCGATGTCGGAGACCTCGGCGCCATCGCCAATTCGACCAACCTCTAAGCGCTGTTTGCTGACTTTCGCAACAACACGAACGACAAAACACCGCTCGTCATTGCGGCAATGAGAACGCCGGCCTTGGCGGACGTGTCTAGTGCCGTGGCACCGAACGCCTTTTCGCTGACGAACAGCGAGACCGTGAATCCCATACCGGCGGCACAACCCATCCCGACTATGTGACGCATCGTGAGCCCGTTTGTCAGTCGCCCCCACCCCATGCGCATAGCGAACCAGACGAAGCCAGAAATGCCAAGTACCTTGCCGGCGAGTCTGGCCACGACGACGCCGGACACAACGTGCTTGTTGAAGGTCGCTCCTGTGACGCGAATACCCGAATTCGCCAGCGCGAAGAGCGGTAAGACAGCGAAGGACACCAGCGGGTTCAGCGCGTTTTCAATTCGCTCCATGGGCGACTCATCTAGCTCATCTGACGTGTTCATCACATCGGACTGTTCTGCCTGGGACCCTGACCCGAGTGGATCAGCCACCGGAATCATCAAACCAAAGAGCACGCCGCACAACGCCGGCTCAATGCCGGCACGCCGAAACCCATACCACGTAACCACTCCCGCCGGTACGTATGCCGACACCCAACTGACGTTGCTCCGACGAAGTCCAATCGTGACGCTAACCATCAACACCACCAATGCCACCCACTTCCAGGACAGGCCATGTCCGTAAAAGAGGGCCACAACGATCACGCCACCGACGTCATCGACCACGGCGAGCGTCACGATAAATGCCTTGACGGCCGGCGGCACCCGGCTCCCCAGAGCAATCACTACCGCAGCGGCGAGCGCTAGATCGGTGGCCACGGTGGTGCCCCACCCGCGACTGGCTGGAGCGTGTGGATTGATCGTCAGGTAGATCACGGCTGGCACCACCATGCCGCCCAGCGCGCCGAAAATTGGCAACGCTGCGGCGCGCTTGTCGCGCAATTCACCAACGACGAGTTGGCGTTTTACTTCGATTCCGGCGAGCAAGAAAAACAACGCCAAGCCGGCGTCGTTGATCCAGTCGCGAATGGTCAGCTCGTCGAGACGAACCACCCCGCCCATCCGAACGCCCGCACGATGCGACCACAACCCGGAGAAGCCCAGGTGCCACGAGGAGTTCGCGATCACTAAGGCCAGCGCTCCGGCTGCCACCATCAACACACCACTTGCGGCCTCGAACTCCACGAACCGCTTAAGTGGCTGGGCGATCCGATGGTGCACCGTGAATTTCATGGGCCCGAATACGGAATGAGCTCGAGAATGCCACTGCTATTTAGCCACGCGAGTACCCGCTCGTCGTCGCAAACGATCGTCAGTGACACGCCTTTGTCGATGGCCCGCATGCGAGCCCCCAGAAGGTCGCCAAGAATGCACGGGTCGAGCGCACCCAACAGTGACATGTCGATCGAGGCAGCTGTGGTGGCGTCGTCGATTAGCGACCGCAACGCCGCTCGGGCTTTGGGAACCGTACCCAGGTCGGCGTCGCCGATGAGGATCAGTTTTTCGACACCGCCCTCGCGACGCCGCAAAACGCTGAGATCGAGGCGGCTTTCCGACATGGGATTACAGGGTAGCGTCGGCACAATGTTTGACGATGTGCTGGCCCGTATGGCGGGCGACGACGGCTTGGCCCCTGGCCGCCTCGTGCACGTCGAACGGATCGACGCTCGCACCGCTCAATTCGGATCGCTCACAACACCGCTGCCCGCGACCGTGGCTGGATTGCTCGGCGAACGCCTGCTCTGGGCGCATCAAGCAGAGGCCATCAATTTGATTCGGGCGGGCGTCAATGTGGCCGTGGCGACCGGCACCGCGTCAGGTAAATCGCTGTGCTATCAACTGCCGATAGCCGAAGCCATTGACGAGTCCGTCCGCACTACCGCCCTGGTGATCTCACCAACAAAGGCGCTGGCCCAAGATCAGCTGCGGGCCATTACTGCGCTCAAAATGCCCGGCCTGGTGGCAGCCACGTACGACGGCGACACATCCACCGAAGCTCGCACCTACGCGCGCAACCGAGCCAATGTGTTGTTCACCAACCCCGAGATGCTGCACGCGTCGATGCTGCCGTATCACGGAAAATGGGCGGCATTTTTCGGCAAACTGCACTACATCGTGATCGACGAACTGCACGTGTTGCGCGGCATGTTTGGCGGCCATGTGAGTCATCTGCTTCGACGTATCCGGCGGCTGTGCGCACATTACGGATCGTCGCCCACGTTCGTATTTGCGTCGGCCACGATCGGCGACCCCGCCCGACTTGCCAGCCAACTCTGCGGTCAACCAGTCCAAGGAATCACCGCCGATGGCTCGCCCCGAGGCCCGAAGCTCATTGCACTGTTTGAGCCGGGGCAATTCAACGAATTCGGCGAGTGGAGTTACGGCTCCCCAAACGATGCCACCTCGTGGCTCATCGCGGTTCTGGCCGGTACCGGCCACCGCACGATCGGATTCTGTCGCAGCCGCCGCGGCACTGAAGTGGTCGCCACAAACGTACGAAAACGTCTCCCGCTACTGGCCGCCGAAAATCGCGTGCGCGCCTATCGAGGCGGCTTCTTGGCCAGCGAGCGGCGGGAAATCGAAGCCGCCCTCTTTACCGGTGGTCTCGACGCGGTCATTGCAACCACTGCCCTCGAATTAGGTATTGACGTCGGCGGCCTGGACGCCTGTGTCATCAACGGTTTCCCTGGCACCGTGGCATCGTTTCGACAGCAAGCCGGGCGGGCAGGGCGCGGCGAACACGAATCGCTCACCGTACTCGTGGCCGGCATGGATCAGCTCGACCGTTGGATCATGACGCACCCGGTGGCATTCTTTGCCCGACCACCCGAACACGCCGTTATCAACCCGTCGAATCCATACATCTTGGAGCCGCACTTGGCCTGCGCCGCGCACGAACTGCCGCTCACCGATAGCGATGCCGGCTACTGGGGCGACACGTTCGACGAGTCGGTGATGAACCTTGTGCTCGATGACCAACTGGTGATGCGCAACGGTCGAGCGATGTGGGCGGGACGAGGGAACCCGGGGCGCGGTATGGGCTTGCGCAGTGGGTCGAGTCATGACGTGAGCATCATTGATTCTGGCGGCGGCCTCGTCGGAACGGTCGATTCCGCACGGGCGCTCACACTGGTGCACCCCGGCGCAATGTATCTACATCAAGGCGTGTCATATCGCGTCGATGAACTTGATCTCCACGACTTCACCGCCAGTGTCGACCTGTGCGACGACGACGAGTACACCCAAGCGCGCAGCGACACGCAACTCACTTTGGTAGAACCGGAAATGTCATGCGGAGTGGGCAACGCGCGTTTGCATCTGGGGCGACTCGAAGTGACCGACCACGTGATTGGATATCAACGCAAGGACGCTACGACACGAGCGCTCATCAGCAATGAGCCGCTCGACTTACCACCGAGCACGCTGGTCACTCGAGGATTTTGGTACACCATCGACGAGACGGTTTTGTCCGCCGTGCGAGCCGTCGACCCTGATATCCCAGGTGCCTTGCACGCCGTCGAGCACGCCATGATTGGCATGCTGCCGCTGTTTACGATTTGTGATCGCTGGGACGTCGGAGGGGTGTCTACCGAGTTCCAACCCGACACCGGCCTCGCCACTATATGTATCTACGACGCCTATCCAGGTGGTGCAGGTATCGCGGAGCTCGGGTACCAAGCGGGCCGCACACACCTGGGGGCCACGCTCGAATTGTTGCGAGCCTGCCCGTGCGACGACGGGTGCCCGAGTTGCGTGCAGTCGCCTAAATGCGGAAATCTCAACGAACCACTCAGCAAACCAGGAGCCCTGGCATTGCTGGAAGAAATTCTGAAAAAGGTTTGATCCAACGCGGCGGCGAGTACGCAGTACATCTGTGAACGCGAATCCTCCCGCCGTGAAGGCCATCAACACCATCGTCGTTTTCGCCGGTGCGGCTTTGTTGGCGGTAGCGGCAATCTTGTTCGTCCAAGGGCGTCCCCACAAGGCCACAACCGCCACCTCGCCAGCCGTCTCGTCGACTGCCCCCGGATCCCCTTCGGTCGACGCGACGGCTGGCCCGGCGGTGGCGGGGCCACTCGCCGTAAACATCGCCGACTTCGCCTTTTCACCCAATCCGGCTGTGATCGCCGTGGGTTCCACTATCACGTGGACCAACAAAGACAGCTTTGCTCACACCGTCAAATTTGCGGCCAGCAACGGAGCCGCCGCCGAAGAAAGCCCAAGTTTGGGCAGCGGCGCAAACTTCTCCAAAACGTTCGCCACACCAGGCACCTACGCCTACATCTGTGGCATTCATAACTCCATGACCGGCACCGTCACTGTCAAGTGATCGTCGGCCACCGAGCCACACCCCCCACCCAATATTCCAGGAGGAACCATGCACATCTCTTCACGCCAACTTCAGCGACTCGTCGCTGATGTCGACCAACAACATCGCGCCAGCATGGCGTCATTGCCCAAAGAAATCCGTGAGCTTCATTCGGTGACCCGCAGCCTGCGGAGTCCCCGCGCTGGCGGCCTCGACGACGGTGCCATCGCCGCATTCGCTGAAAGTGTCGAGCTCGCCGCAGTTGCCGCCTATACCGCAGCAGCCAAGAGCGGACTCGTCACCACGAAAGCCGTACTCGACGCTGCTACCGCGTTTGCCGGCCATCACCAAGAACATGCGGCAGCCTTCGGAGCCGCCGCCGGTGCCGGAGCAACAAAAAAGGCCAACCCGAAATTGCTCGACGCCGTCGGTGCCCAATTGGCCGCAGCGAAAGATGAGATGGGCGTTTTGGAAATCGCATTTGGTCTCGAGAACGCCGCAGCAGCGACGTATCTGTTTGCCCTCGGCGCTCTCACCAGCAAAGGTGCTTTGCAACTCACGGCATCCATTTTGCCGGTCGAAGCGCAACACGCCGTTGTACTCGGAACTGTCCTTGGCAAGAAGGCCACCGACATCTTCCCGAGCTTCGAAACCCAAACAAACGCTGTAGATCCGTCCAAGTTCCCAGTCGCCGCTTAACTCATCGAATCAGAGAGAAGACACTAAAATGACAAACGTTCAAGAATTTTCCAGCGACTACATCCGTCGTGAAGCAAAAGAATCACAGCGCATCCACGAAGAGATCATGCCCGGCTACCGCAAGGCCATGACCAAATTGTTTGGCGACGATTCGTCCAGCCCCGCAGCCAAATCGATGGCGACCCTCAATGGCCTCAACCGCCGAGGGTTCCTTCGACTCGGCGGCACCACCGTTTTGGGCGCTGCCGTGTTGGCGGCGTGTGGCAGCGACAAAGTCGCTTCGACAACCACCACCACCGGAGCCGCAACAACGACCGGGGCCGCCACGACAACTCTGGGATCCGGCACTACGACGTCTGGCGCAATGGCGGAAATGAGCATGGATGTACTTGTGCTCCGCACCGCTCAGTCCATCGAAGAGCTCGCGGTGGTGGCCTACCAAACCGCCATTGACTCTGGCCTCGTGAAGACGGGCGCCATCGGCGACGCCGCCAAATTGTTCCAGGCCCAACACAAGGAGCACGCTGCCCTATTTGCCTCGCTCACCAAAAAGGCCGGCGGCGAACCCTTCGCCAAGCCGAACCCGGTGATATTGGACGCCATCACCCCAGCTGTCAAGGCGCTCAAGGACGAAATGGGCATTGTGCACCTCGCCCTGGACCTCGAGACCGCTGCGGCCGAGACGTACCAAAGCAACGTTGGCATGTTCATGGACGCCGCGCTTAATCAGGCGATCATGACAGTTGGCGGCGTCGAAGCTCGCCACGTCGCCGCGTTGTCGAGCGTGCTCGCCATGGCACCCGTGCCCAAGGCATTCCAGATCACCGACAAGGCCGTGGCATTCGGCACCGGCGTCAAGTAGTCAACTATGGCTCGCTGGGGTCGAATTGTAGGGGCGGTGCTCTCTATTACAGGGGGCGCCGCCCACCTCTGGCTCTACCGGCATGGCTACCGAGACGTTCCTAACGCCACCTTGGGTCGGAGCTTCTTAGGCCATGCTGCGGCATCCGGTGCCGTGGCCGTGGCCCTGGTCACGTTCGCGGATCCATTGTGGCGGCGTTTGGCGTGTTTGGCTGGCGTTGGCTTGGCCATCAGTGGTCTCATTGCCATTGCCATCAGCCGCACGTCGTCCGGGCTATTCGGCTTCAGCGAGCATGGTTTGCAACCCGCACCAGAAGGGCTCATCGTGGTGGGCGCTGAAATCGGCATGATTGTCGTTCTCGGCATGGCATTTGTGCTCGACTGGCAGATGCAACGTCGTCAACCACTCGGACGTATCGGCTAATCACATGGCACCTCGCTCACGCATCGACTACAGCACCGCATCAGATGCTGTTCTCGTTATTGGGCTAGGACGCTCTGACGAGGCGGCAATGAAGGAACTCTTCAGTCGCCACGCTTCTGCCATATTCGGACTTGCTCGACGAGTTCTCAATGATCCCAGCCGCGCCGAAGAAGTCATGCAGGAAATCCTGCTCAAACTGTGGCACCAACCTGAGCGGTTCGATCCCGAACGAGGCTCGCTCCGCACATTCCTGCTTCGCGAGACGCACAGCAAATCTGTTGACGTGATCCGCTCGGATCGACGCCGAGAGGCGCGTGAAGATCGAACACAGCGACCACCGACCCCATCACCTGACGATCTCGAACGCGAAGTGTGGGACTACATCGTGGCCGAGAAGGTACGCCAATCTCTTGATCTACTGAGCCCAGAAGAACGAGATGCAATTGTGTTGGCGTACTTTGGCGGACACACCTACCGCGAGGTAGCCGCAATGCTTTCAATCCCGGAAGGAACCGTCAAAGGGCGAATTAGAGCCGGCCTTCACCGCCTCAAAGGCACGCTTGCCTCGTCAGGAATCGAACCATGAACACATCTGACAACTTTTCATCATCGCCCGATGAATCCCCCGACGCCCTCGTGGGTCTACTCGGTGCCTATGCGCTCAATGCCTTAGATGCACAAGAGCGTATCGGCATCGAGGCTCGTCTCGATGCCGACCCCAGGGCGCGTGCCGAAGCCGATGAACTCTCCCAAATTGCTGCTCTTCTGGGTTCCGACATCCAGTCGAACAATGATCTCCCATCAGGCGCCTGGGACAGATTCGCTCCCCTCCTCGATCAGCCGGCGACCCAAGCACCGGTCTTCGACCTGTCATACCGACGCACACGACGGCTACGTCAAATGGCGATGGGAACGGTGGCAGCGGCGTTCGTCGCTCTATTCATTGTGGTCGCGTCACAACGCCACCAAATCTCTAACTTGCGCGAGACAGCTGGATCGGTCACAAAGGCCGCCGAAAGCGCGCTCACCAGCCCGGGATCAAAGCATGGCAACTTGAAACCATCAGCTGGAGGTGCCCTCGTTTCTATCACCGTATTGCCCGACGGCTCAGGGTTTGTGGGGTTGGATTCACTGCCAAAGCTGGATGCACAGCATGTGTGGCAGTTGTGGAATATCGATTCGAAGAACGTGATTTCGCTCGGCATCAGTGGCGACCCAACTTCGCCGATGGCATTTCACGCAGCGCCTGGCAGCCACTCGTTTGCCGTGACCCTCGAGCCTGTCGGTGGCTCAATCAAGGCCACCACCTCACCGATCGCCGCTGGTTCGATCGACTAGCCCGGAGCTATTTCTCGACCCGCATGCTGGCGGTTGCGGCCATGTCGAAGTCACCTACCAACGCACCCACAAAGGGCACGTCGGTAGGTGAACGAAAGTGAACAGTCACGGTAACGATCGAGCCAACTACACCTCGCTGGCCGATAGTCACTGTCATTCGCGCTGGATCCAGCGCACCAGATCGCCGGGCAGCGGCGGTCGGCTCTGTCGCCCCAGTCGCCACCGCTGCTGCCCGAGCGGCTTCTCTGGCCGCATGAATAACCATTACATAGTCGCGCACCATTAAGCCGACCTGTACTGCGACCAACATGAGAATCATGAGGGCCGGCAACACAAGGGCAAATTCGACGGTTGATTGACCGACATCGCGTGCGCGATTTCGCGGCCGCACTATTTCACCAAATTGGCGATTTTCGAAAATACGGCGTTCATCAGATCGGTGATAACGGACGTCTTGCCGGCCCACGCCAGCATCAGTCCAGCGATGGCCACCGCACCCAATAACACGAGTGCATACTCGGCAGTTGTTTGACCTTCGTCATTGCTAAATTGACCTTCGTCATTGCTAAATTGCGAATTTTTTACATATTTCACTTTGCGCCTCCAAGAAATGATTTACGGTCAACCGAAGGTCGACAAACACGCGGGCCACACCGGCCGATAGCAGCAGGGCTAACCAAGATTGAGCGAGTGCACTGCCTGGGCAATGACGGGCACCAAGATCAGCAGCACAAACGCCGGGAGGGTCCCCAAAGCCAATGGAATCAAGAGTTTCACCGGCACCTTGCGAGCACGCACTTCAGCTTGGCGCTGAGTTGTGCGACGAATCTCATCGGCCAGCCGGTCCAATGCCACGGCAATCGCCACACCATCACACTCACTGGCGACCAAAATTCCGACCAGTTGACGCACCGACTCGCCGCACTCGAACATCATCGAGTCGAGAGCGTCTGGAATATTGCGTCCAATCTGAATTTGTCTATACACCTCGGCGAATTGCTCGCCCACGACGCCCGGCGCGAACCTTGCCGCAGCACAGATACAACCCGTTACGTTCAAGCCCGCTCGAGCGGCCACGCACAACACGTCAACCGTGTGCGGCAACGATTTCTCCAGCGCTCGAGCCCGAGTGAGTTGCGACCTTCGCTCCCGTATCAAGGGCCACGCTGCGTATTTCGCGAAGCACACAGCCACACCCAACGGTGGCGTGATGACCAACAACACCGCGCCACACAACCAAAAAACTGCCTGTTTCGCTCTGGCGGCGAGCACCGTCAAAGCCACAGCCGATGCCTCGGCGTCGCGGACGGCGTTGAGCCAACGACGCCACCGCAATCGGCGACTATTTCCAAACCGACGAGGCACCGGCCGTCGAACGATTGACATTGCCCACGCAAGCCCGCAACACACCCACACCCATGTAGCCAGCATCACAACACTCCCCGAATGATCAAGCGCATCCACAACGCCGATCCCAAATCCAGCGTCAGCCCGCCACTCAAACAGGCCAGACCGACGGGTGTGCCAAACAAGAACGCTGCTGACGAATTGCCGGTTAGAACGCCAAACGCCACATAGACCACGGGTGCGCCGACCATCAACAGCGTCGACGCGGTTGCTTGCGCGGCGAGTGCTTGGGATTCCCGCCGTATTTCCAATCGGCTACGAAGTGTTGCTGCGACGCCGTCAAATGCCCGAGCCCCGCCGCTTCCGGTTTGATGAGTCAGAGCGACAACCGCGCACACGATGTCGACCTCGGCCGCTCCAGGCAGGCTCGTCCGAGCCCGCCGCCACGATTCGATTGCAACATCAAAAGGTTCGCCACGAAGTACGCGGCTCATCACGTCTGCGACGTCACGTTCCACCAGTGTCGACGGAGTTCGAGCGGTGTCTTGGAGTGCTTGCATAAGCGACGAACCCGCCCGCAATCGCCGCACCACGTCGTCTAAGAATTCCGGCAAGCTGTCTGCGTAACGCCGCTCGCGTCGCCGGGCCCGGTATTGCTCGGCTGTTCGGAACCAGCGACCCTGAGGCGCTCTTACCTGATCTTGCGCGTCCGCACTAAGGCGAAACGACAACTCCTGCGCCCGCCGCGAAACTGCCCGTATAGGCGATGCACGGACTCGATCGATGCATACCAACGCAGCGATTGGCATGGCGATGGCGATAGCGGGATAGATCACGAGTACCACTGCCCGACAAGCTGTGCCATGGTGGCTACTTCACGGACGCGTCGGGAACCACTGGGCAGACGTTCCACGAAAACGACGATGTCGATAGCGCTGGCGATCTGTTGTCTCACCGCGACGAGCGGGAGCCCCTCGCCGGCGATGAGCACCATTGTTTCGAGACGTCGCAGCGCGTCGACCGGAGAGTTTGCATGCAATGTCGACATCGAGCCCGGATGACCAGTGTTCATGGCCTGCACCATGTCGAAGGCCTCGGCGCCGCGCACCTCGCCCACAATGATTCGATCGGGCCGCATCCGCAGCGCGTTGCGAACAAGTTCGCGAATGGTGATGCGCCCTGCTCCTTCGGCGTTGTCAGCTCGAGCCTCCAGGCGCACCACATTCGACACGCCAAGCGTGAGCTCGGCGACGTCCTCGACTGTCACAATGCGCTCGCTCTGGCCGACCAACCTTCCCAGCACGTTTAACAAGGTGGTTTTACCCGAGCCCGTACCGCCTGCCACCAAAATGTTGCGACGGTCGCGCACCGCTGTTGACAACACGGCCGCCAAATCAGGTTCAGCCATGTCGGCCAGGGTGAGCGGGAGACGCCGAAATCGGCGAATTGTGAGGCACGGTCCGTCGATCGAAATCGGTGGAACTGCTGCGTGAATTCGCGAACCGTCGGTGAGTCGTGCATCGACCAACGGGGATGCCCGATCGACGCGTCGGCCCAGGGGGCCAACAATGGCGTTGATGAGATGCATCGTGGTGGCTGCTTCCAAATGCAGATCCCATCTCGTTACTCGGCCATCGATCTCGCACCACACACTGCCATCTGGATTGACCATGATTTCGCTGACATCGCCACGGCGCATCAGCGGTTCGATGACGCCGAGCCCGTCGACGCGCGCCATTACATCTTCCACAATGCACTCGATGTCTACGTTGGAAATAAGAGGCTCAGCTCGCCGAGCGAGTTCGCGCGCGTGGGTTCGCATCGATCCCGGTTCGCGAGCAAGGCACTCCGTATCTACGAGCTGGCGATGAACGTCGTTTACGACTCCGCTGCGTTGCCGCACGCCGGTCATGCCACACCCCGCAGACCGCCACCCAAGGTGTTGATCAATGTGCGGGCCAACGGACGGGCCACAGCGGCTGGCATCCGGGACGCCAGCAACCCGGCATCGATCGATCGGGCCACGGCGACGTCGCACGGGACCACGCAAGCCACCGACAGCCCAGTGGCGTGCTCGATTTGCTTTCGCCCGAGCGCACGCCCCGGTTCTGCAATGAGCACAACGCCAGACGGCCTGTGCGATGAAAGCGTCATTCGTCGAACGGCCAAAAAGCAACCACGGGTCACGACGAGGCGACACTGCGATGACGCGACTACCGACGATTGCGCCCCAACTAATCCAATGCCACAGTCCACAATCACCAATCGCTTTTCCGCGGCCAGCACGGGGCCAAGCATTCGTGAACGCGACTCTCCGACTGAGTCAAGTTCGCCACCACGAGGCACCAGCGAGAGCCCATGCGCCACGGGCAGCTCCAACCGGCGAAGTGAATCGATGGGTACGCCATCGCCAGCATTGAGCCAGTCGTGAACGCCGGGCCCGCTGCCATCTTGCATGCCAAAAACGGTCGGCAGGTCGCCCGCCAAATCAACGATGACGGTGGGCTCGTCACGGGCGGCGATCAGGGCGAGGCACGCCGCCACCACCGACGTGCCGACGCCACCTTTGGCCCCAAAAATTGCGTACATCATCTCGCCACGACGCAAACGTTCATCTCGGCTCCTCCTGATCGCACAGACAGAAACTCAGCCGACTTGGGCGTGAGTGAGGCGAATCGCCGGGGCCGCAACGGCCGATCAATCGAGCGCCGCGCACGGCGTCTCGAGATGCGCCGCACCTTAACCGCGTCGGGTTTGGCGTGCAACCCGCCTAGGCTTGCACGATGGAGCGCACGAACGCGGCGGCGTTTTTTGATTTGGACAAAACCGTTATCGCGAAAGCGTCAATGGTGGCCTTTGGGCGGCCGTTCTATCGCGCCGGATTGTTGCCGAGAGCCGTGCTCATCCGAGCGTTGTGGGGTCAACTCGTCTATCAAAGGATGGGGGCCAGTGCGAAGCGAATTGAACGTATGCGCCACATTGTGCTGCGTGTCACCAAAGGTTGGGATCAGGCAATTGTGCAACAGGTGGTGAGTGACTCGCTGCAAGACGTTGTGGATCCAATCATTTTCGACGAAGCACTCGATCTCATTCGATGGCACCAATCCGAAGGACGAAAGGTCTTTATTGTGTCGGCCTCGACCGAGGAGATCGTGGCGCCACTCGGACGCTTTCTGGGCGTCGACGAAATCATTGCCACGCGCGCAAAAGTTGACGAAGACGGCAAATACGCCGGCGACATCGAGATCTATGCCTTTGGACCCAATAAGGCACTTCTCATGAAACAAGCGGCGCTGCGAGACGGCATCGATCTCGCCGCCAGCTATGCCTATTCCGATTCAGCCACCGATCTGCCAATGCTCGAAGTCGTTGGGCACCCAGTCGTGGTCAACGGCGATCGCGAGCTGTTGCGCATTGCCCGTCAACGGAATTGGGAAGAGCAAGTATTCACCCACCAAGTACGCCTGCGCGATCGAGTGCATATGCCCACACCCAAACAGACCGCCGCCATTGGTGGCGGAGTGCTCGGCCTGGCGGGAGCCGCGGCTGGAGCGTGGCTGTGGGTGCG
>JAYWAI010000231.1:0-4987 GCA_043782545.1 Acidimicrobiia bacterium | reverse complement strand
GTCGACGATGTTGCCGATCCCAACACATTCTCAACCGCCAACGTCGCCGGACACACGCCGATCCTGGTGAGTCGAGGAAACGACGGTGAGCTACGAGGCTTCATCAACGTGTGCCGTCATCGTGGCTCGCCAGTCGCCCACGGCTGCGGCTCGGCGCGGGCATTGAGTTGTCCATATCACGGTTGGGTCTACCGCCTCGACGGGTCGTTGAGCCGAGCCAGAGGGTTCGACGACGATCCGTCGTTCACCATCGATGACCATTCACTATTTCCCATCGCCGTAGTGACATGGGCACGGTTCGTCTTCGTCAATCTGGATCCGCAAGCAGCACCATTCGATCTCGGACCACTCGCCACCGCCATTGCGCCGTACCCGCTCGATGAGATGAAGTGCGTCGCCGTCGACCGCCATCTCGGCGACTTCAACTGGAAAGTCTTCGTCGAGAACTATTCCGAAAACTTTCACACGCCGATCGTGCACCCTGAACTCACCGTGGCGGGGTGGGATTACCCAACTCTGTGCGAGGGGGCAATTTCACTGGCGTGGGATCGCCCGATGCGCCCCACTAACGCCGTGGAACAAGCACTCGCCGACGCTGGCCCGTTTGATCCAGAGTGGCAAAATATCGCGTCCACCCAAGTCGCCGAATCCTTCATAGCCGGCAGCTATTTCACTGTGTTCCCAAACTTGCTGGTAAGCATGTTTCCCCGCTACGGGCACGCCATCGTGCTCGAGCCGCTCGGGCCGGCCTCGACATCACTCACCGTGTATCGATTCGCTCACCCCACGGTGCCACCTGAGCGCCTCGCTCAAGACCTGGCCGCCAGTCGCGCTGTAGCGCAACAAGATCTGGACATCTGCACGGCCGTGCAGCGCGGCTACAACGCCGGCATCGACACCAACGGACTGGTCTCGACAAGCCACGAACCGGGTGTGGCCCACGTGCATGAGATATTGCGACGAACGTGCCGCGATTCACCGCCAACAAGTGTGTAGATTTCGCAGACAGTGCGTAAAAATAGTGTCGATCAACGCCGAGCCGAAATGCTTGAGGTGGCTTGCCAGGTCATCATGGACCGCGGCTTTGCCAATACCCGAGTCGCCGACGTGGCCGCGAAACTGGGCGTGTCGACCGGCCTCGTTCACTACCACTTCACCTCCAAAAACCAGTTGCTGGCCGAAGCGTTTCGCCACGCCGCCCACGCGGATCTTGAACGGCTGCAACACGAGATAGCCAAGGCCACGACCGCACTCGCCAAGCTCGACAAAATCTTTAAGCTCTACTCGCCCGCCGAGGCTGAGCCGGGGTGGATGCTGTGGATCGATGGGTGGGGCGAAGCGCTTCGCAACGACCAGCTTAAAAAGATCAGCCAAGAGCTTGACGACGAATGGAAACAAGCGCTCCAAACCATCATTAACGAAGGCGTCACCAACGGCGAGTTTGTGTGCGCCGACCCCCACGGTGCCGCGTGGCGACTGGCGGCAATTCTGGACGGCCTGGCCGTACAAGTCACCGTGCATGAAGGCACGATCTCGCGCTCACAGCTTTCGAGTTGGGTGCGCACGGCGGCATGCTTCGAATTGGGTCTCGCTCCCGGAGCATTTGCGGTCAAGAAGAAATAGCGTTGGCACGCCCTGGGAAGTGACTCTCGGTCTCGCTCAGACTTTTGGCAACGTTGTCAGGATCTGCGACCAGGGTAGACGTCACTACGACGTGAACCCCGACTAGGTCAAACGCCCTAGCCCAAATGCATTTATTGCCCCGATGCATGTTTGGGTTCCTGTCATCTCTTAAAGTGTCCAAAGATTCATGGGAGTGAAATGACAACGTTGCCAAACGGCGAAACAAAGGTGGCCGCCCGCTCTCGGTCAACCATGCGTGACGTGGCTGCTCTGGCGGGAGTCAGCATAAAAACAGTGTCCCGTGTCATCAATCAAGAGCCGGGAGTGTCAGGGCGACTCAGTTTCAAAGTGTTCGATGCCGTCGACCGGCTCGACTACCGACACGATTTCGCGGCCAGCGCCCTACGCCGAACCGACCGTCGTTCCTCCACTATTGGGTTGGTGTTGAAAAACGTTGCCAACCCGTTCTCATCATCGCTGCACCGAGCTATCGAAGAGCAAGCCCGTGATCGCAACGTGTTGGTGCTAGCCGGTAGTTCGGATGAAGACCCCGACCGCGAACGCTCACTCATTGGCAACTTCGCCGGTCGGCGGGTCGACGGTTTGATCATCGTGCCCACCGGGCCAGACCAGAGCTACCTGATGACCGAGCGGCGCGCCGGCACGGGGATCGTTTTTGTGGATCGCACCCCAACATTTTTTGATGCCGATTGCGTGCTCACCGACAACGAGCAGGGCACTCGCCAGGGTGTGCGACATCTGATCGAAAATGGGCACACAAAAATCGCCTACCTGGGTGATCTCCAGACGATCGTGACCGCGCAACTTCGGCTACAAGGATTCCGTCAAGAGATGCTGGCCGCCGGGATTCGCGTCAACGACCAGTACGTGAAACTGAACCTCGGCGACGAGGAAATCGCTCGGGCCACCATGCTGGACATGTTTTCGAACGACGATCCGCCCACCGCCGTCTTCGCCTCCCAAAACCTGCTGACCATCGGCGCGGTGCGAGCGCTCCGCAGCCTTCAACTGCATGACCGCGTCGCCCTCGTCGGATTCGATGACATTCTCATGGCCGATTTGTTACAACCAGCCCTGACCGTGGTGGCACAAGACCCCGTGGTCATTGGACGCACGTCGGCCGACTTACTTTTTCGTCGACTCGATGGCGACACCGCACCTACTCAACATCTCGTGATTGCATCACAGCTCATAGTTCGCGGTTCTGGTGAAATCCGGCCGGAAGGCTCGCGTTGATCCTGGTCGTCGGCGAGGCTCTCGTGGACCTCGTACGACAGTCGACCGGCGAGATCCAGGCCCACACCGGTGGCGGCCCGTTCAATACAGCACGCACGCTCGGGCGCCTGGGTGCGCCAGTGGCGTACATGGGCCGCCTCTCCTCCGATTCCTTCGGCGAGCTCCTCACCACTGCTCTGAAGGCCGATCACGTCCAGTTGGATTCAGCGCCATCCACGGATGACCCGACCACCTTGGCGTTGGCTCAACTCGACGAGTCCGGATCGGCGTCCTATCGCTTTTACACCGCTGGTACGTCAGTGCCAGGACTCACACCAGAAGCGGCGCTATCGCACCTGCCAAGCGATGTGACCGCGGTGCATATTGGCACGCTCGGGCTGGTGTTGGAACCGTTCGCCACTGCGGCTCAGGCAGTATTGGACTCTGTCATCGCCGCGGCCGTTGTCGTCATCGACCCAAACATTCGCCCGCTCATGATCCCCGACCGTGACCGCTATCTCGAACGGTTAGCCCACTTTGTACGTCGAGCAACTGTGGTCAAAGTGTCTGACGAGGATCTCGCCTGGATGTCGCCCGGCGCATCAATTCCCGACGCCGCGGCAACCATTCTGGGTGACGGTGCCGGCCTCGTGCTCGTAACCAAAGGCGCGTCAGGTGTCGACATTTTTGGTCGCAGTTTCACTCGCCATGTGGCCGCTCCAATCATCGACGTGGTCGACACCATTGGTGCGGGTGATTCATTTGCCGGCGGTATTCTGGCGTGGTGGCACGCCAACGACCACGCTGATCTCACAAGCGAATCAAACGCGGTGATGGCGGCCGAATTCGCCGTTCGGGTTGCGGCCATCACGTGCACCCGGGCGGGCGCCAACCCGCCGACGAGCGACGAACTGACCCTTGCTCTAGATTGAGCCTATGCCCAACGTAGCGACGACCATGATGGTTGGGGATTATTCGTTGAGGCCCGTGATCGTGCCGAGTAAACTTTCGGCATCGAAATCTGATGTTGGCGCGTCGCGCACCACTCGGCCCAGGCGCAACACCACGATGCGATCCGTTACCTGCAGTACATGAGGGAGCGTGTGTGAAATGAAGATCACGCCAAGGCCGTTGTCTTTGGCACGGCGAATAACTTGCAACACTTCACCGGCCTGGCGAGCGCCCAAATGGTTGGTGGGCTCATCCAAAATGATGACTTTGCTGGCCCAGGCAACGGCACGGCCAATGGCAACAGCCTGGCGCTGCCCGCCGGAGAGTTGCCCCACTGATCGCTTCGATGAGGGCACCGCAATGCCTACCCGCTCGAGATCTGCGTGAGCTTTTTCGTCCATCACCTTTTGGGCCAAAAATCCGAGCTTGCCCAAAATTCCCGGCTTGACTTCTTCACGGCCCAGGAAAACGTTGGCGCTTACCGACAGGTCCGTAGCCAAACCAGAATCCTGATAGAGCGTCTCGATACCAGCCTCCAATGCAGCCCGAGGCGAGCTCCAATGGCGTTCAACACCATCCAAAAAGATCGATCCGCTCGTTGGCGCATGCGCTCCCGAAAGGCACTTCACCAACGTAGACTTTCCGGCACCATTGTCACCGACGAGCCCAACGACTTCACCAGCGCGAACAAACACGCTGGCATTTTCCAACGCCATGACGCTGCCATAGTGCTTGGAGATATTGCGAACTTCGTACAGCGGCTCGTCGTTCATGATGCCCTCGAATTCAGTTTTTGAACACCCTGCACTATGCCGGCCAGAGCAATGAGCGCACCGACGACGACGTCTCGATAATTCGCTTCCACGCCGATGATTATGAGTCCACTGGCCACAGTCGCCAGCATCAAAGCGCCCAGCGCCGTGCCCATAATTTTCCCGATTCCTCCAGTAAGCACGACGCCGCCAATGACCACGGCCGCCACTGCGTCAAGTTCTTTGCCGATGCCGGTAGAAGGCGAGCCAACGCTGAGTCGGAGATAAAAAAACATACCGGCGAAACCCGCCAGGGCACCGGACATGATGTAGACCTTGGCCAAGTGCCGGTTGACGTTGATACCCGCGGCGCGAGCCGCAAACGAGTTTGAGCCAATGGCAAAGGTGTACCGACCAAAGCGGTT
>JAYWAI010000230.1:0-1875 GCA_043782545.1 Acidimicrobiia bacterium | reverse complement strand
GAAACTCAACAAGCCAGTAGTGGGCATGGCGAGCACGCCCACCGGAAATGGCTATTGGATGGTGGCCAGCGACGGAGGAATTTTTTCGTTCGGTGACGCGACATTTTTGGGCTCTACCGGTGATATCTCACTCAATCAGCCGGTGGTAGCGATGAAAAATACGCCCAGTGGTCACGGCTATTGGATGGTCGCCGCCGATGGTGGAGTGTTCAGTTTTGGTGACGCACCGTTCTATGGCGCGTCGCCTAACTTTGGGGGCACAAACCCCATAGTCGCGCTAATTATCTGAGATGTATCTGCCGATACGTGCCCTGCGGATCATCCACGGCAGGCGGACCGTCACCGATATTTAGCCGACAATCAGTAGTCAGAAAGGCTCATCGTGCCTCGTGCGCTTATTACCGGAATCACTGGCCAAGATGGTCAGTACCTTGCAGAATTTCTTCACGGCAAGGGCTACCAGGTGTATGGACTTGTCAAAGGCCAAAACAATCCCAAAGCCGAGTTGATTGCCAATGAATTTCCCTATGTGGAACTTGTTTCCGGCGACTTGATCGATCTGCCGAGCCTGATTGGCACGCTCGAATATGTGCAACCCGACGAGGTCTACAACCTGGGCGCAATTTCGTTCGTAGCGCTGTCGTTTAAGCAAGCTGAACTCACGGCGAACGTCACCGGCACCGGAGTGCTGCGGATGCTCGAAGCTATTCGTATGGTCGGCGGGCCCACCAACAACAAGATCAAGTTTTACCAGGCGTCATCATCGGAAATGTTTGGCAAAGTTCGCGAGACACCCCAAGACGAAGGCACCCCGTTTTACCCGCGGTCGCCCTACGGCGTGGCCAAGGTATTTGGTCACCACATGACGGTGAACTATCGCGAGTCATACGGCATGTACGCCTGCAGCGGCATCCTGTTTAACCACGAATCTCCTCGCCGCGGCCTGGAATTTGTGACCCGAAAAGTGACCAACGCGGTAGCGCGAATCAAGCTGGGCGTGCAGTCAGAAATCACTATGGGCGACCTGGAACCCAAGCGCGACTGGGGTTTCGCGGGCGACTACGTCAAGGCCATGTGGGCCATGCTGCAGCAGGACGAGCCAGACGACTACGTGGTGGCCACCGGCGAGACGCACAAAGTGCGTGAGTTCATCGAACTGGCTTTCCGGGGCGTGGGCATCGACGATTGGGAGCAGTACGTCAAAGCCGATCCGCGGTTCTTCCGTCCAGCTGAAGTCGACCTCTTGGTAGGCAACCCCCAGAAGGCCAAGGACAAGCTGGGCTGGGAGCCCGAGGTAAAATTCGAGAAGTTGGTTGAGATGATGGTTCGCCACGACCTCGCCCTCGAAGCTCGCAAAGCGGGCCTGGAAATCCCCTCGATCTAACCAAATCTGGGTTAAGGCGACCGTACCAATGGTCGGTTGTGTCGTAGCCTGACGCCGATGGGTTCTTTACGAATACGTCGCGCCGTGGCGGCCGCGACGATGGCAACGTCAATATTTTCATTCGGTGCGGCCGTGCTTACGGCCGCACCGGCATTCGCGGCCTATGGCCCCACGATCTCGTTCGCTGGCCATGGCCAGGGTCACGGCCGGGGTATGGGGCAGTGGGGTGCCTATGGGTACGCCATGCAAGGCAAAGACAAAACCTGGTTGCTGGATCACTTCTACGGCGGCACCCATACCGGTGCTGCTGAGCCGAATGTCACGAAGCAGGTACGCCTCACCAAGATGGACAACGTGCCGACCACTGTCGTGCAAGATCTGGGCAAGTTGCGTTCATCAGCCACTGGAGCTATGGACTACACGGCGCTGCGGGCCACGCCAAATTCGGCCAGCCCGCCCGGAATCGACAAGACCTACACGCTTGAATTTTC
>JAYWAI010000229.1:0-5015 GCA_043782545.1 Acidimicrobiia bacterium | reverse complement strand
GCGCGTACCGGTTGGCGGTGTGTTCTGCTCCCGCCGAGCGGATCCAGTTGTCGGGTGCTCCTGGTGTGCCGTGTAACAGCACGATCACCGGGAAAACTCGATTCGGTTCTGTCAGGTAGGCAGGAGGAACCCATATCACGGCAGTGCGGCCCATAAATCTTGACGTAGTCCCCGGAATCTCGATCGAGGTGGTGGCACCTTCGATGCGGCTTGGATAGGGCGAACGAGCGCGAGCATCGCGTTTTTGACCGATGAGTTCGTCCGAACGAATATGGCTGGCCAGCCGTGTCCCGCGGAGGTCGCCGATGGTGAGCGCGTAGCCGTAATTGGCGTTGACGATGGCACCGAAAAACGTCAACGCGGCGAGGGCACCCGCGATTCCGACCATTCGCTTTGTCCACGACATCCAACGCCACGTGCCAATGACTGTGCTCGTAAGGGCAAGAGTAACTGTCAGAACGAGATAGAAGTGCGAGGGAACTGATTGACGAATTGCCTGATCGATGTGGCCAAATCGAGCAATCGCTAAAGCGGTAGCTCCCCCAATTGCCAGGGCAATGATTGGTACTCGAGCTGTGCGTTGTCGCTGCCAGGGGTAAGCGAATCCATGGGCAATCAGTCCGAGAGCAGCCAGAATGAACAAAAATTGCCATCGAGTTATGGCAATCCGGTCGATCACGACGATGTCGTAATCGACTTGGCCCGAACCACACGGCCAACTAAGGGGATCTCAATAAATGATTCGACTTCGGCGATGGACATCGCCTGGCTTACGAGGTGGCTGACCGCGTCAAATACGAGGTAACGCGGTTGCCATTGAGGCGCGAATTTTCTGTTGTATTTCCAGAGCGATTCGATCTGTGCTCGCTTGCTGAGTTGAATCAGGGAGTGGCGAACGACGCGCCGTCGTAAACCTTGCGATGTTTGCGGTTCAAACATTGAACGCATTACTGCGAAATTCAGGCAGAGATTTTTGAATCCTTCATCAGCGAGGTGCCTCATTGTTTCGACGATTACGAAATCGGTCACTCCGTTTGGGAGCGATGTCGCTACCTTTCGCCGCATGAGGTCGAGTGACCAACCCTGGATTCCTGGCGATGGCGTGAATTGGCAAATGGCAACTACATCGCCGGACTGATCGCGAGCTATAGCCATCAGCAAACCTTCGTCGCGCTTGTCGAAGACGCGACCCAGAGTCATGGAAAAGCCGCGCTCCACACCGGCCTTTCTCGATTCGCCCATCATGCCGAGCACCTGATTTTGCAGCGCAGGTTCTACAAAATTCGGGTCGTGAAATTCGATAGTCACGCCTGCCTTGCGGATCCGAGCGTGAGCTTGTCGGAGGCCTTTCATAGACCCACCGTCGAGGGAAAAATCGTCGCAACATACGATTGCTTCATCGCCGATATACATCGACTTCATTCCATGCTGTGCGTAGATCGGCAACCAGTCTTTGTGCGCTCCGAGGACCGCTACGGTCCAACCGTTTTCCTCGATCCATCGTAAGGCGTTCGCCCACACTTGGTCTCGCTCGTTGGGAGGTCCGATTGGGTCAGGCGAAATGAGGCAGCAACCATTTTTGATGGTGAAGGCAACAACACTGTTGTGGATAAACCGGTACTGCTTGTCGTCCCTCAAGGTGAAGTAACCCAAGGTGTCTTGGTTCCAAGCAGCGACGATCATCTTTGCTCGTAAGAAGTCACCTTGGTCGACGCCCGATACCCTGGTTCGGTCATGTCGTGAGCGTATGAACAACCAAGTCGTCGCTATCGAGAGGTTGGCCACGGCAAACAGCGACACGCCGGTTACTACCGTCAGACTCGTGTTGATCGTCACAACGGCCACCACGGCCAAAGATGCCTGGCATGCCAATCCCGCGCTGTAGGTGCCTGACCGCGCCGGAAACGACGACCTATGGCGCGCCAGGAACAACAGGAACACGGCCGAAATCGCAGCCTCCTCAATGTCAAGCCCCTTAGCAATGTTCAAGACAATGGACGCCGAAATCAGAATGGTGACGCAAAAGAAAGCACTGTGTTGGCCCCGGCGGAGCCCTCGTGAGGTGACGAGCAACATGATTGACAGGATGGCCAGAACTGTCGGGGAAGCGTTGATCACCGAAATTGGGAACGCCTGGCGAGTAGCGGCAAGTCGACTCGTCAGCGATGGCGTGAGCGCCGAAACAAGGTTGACAAGCGCCACAACCATCAAGACGGCACCCGAAAATTGTCGATTTCGTCTCCGTCGGTTCAAGTCGGACGCTGCGCTCGTACTGTCGGGCGTGTTCATACTGGGAGTTTGGCACCAAGTTGGCAAGGAGCGAGGCTGTCAACGGTTATCTGACGGTCAAATCTCAGTGAGATGTTTCCCGACGGGGCACGCAGCCTCGCTTGCAGCGTTAGCGTTTCGGGGGTTTCCTGATTCGATCAGGTTCGATCCGGAAAAGGGGTTCTCGCCGTATGCGCATTCTTGTGGTCGAAGATGAGGGCACGCTCGCCAAAGCGTTGCGACGAGGGCTTGAGGCCGAGGGTTTTGCTGTCGATGTCGCGCACGATGGCGAGGACGCTTTATGGCGGGCGTCGTCGAATCACTTCGACGCAATCGTGTTAGACATTATGATTCCAAAAGTAAATGGTTTTCGTGTGTGTTCGCGACTCAGAGAACGTGGTGATTGGACGCCGATATTGATGTTGACAGCGAAGGATGGCGAGCTCGATGAAGCCGAGGCGCTTGACAATGGCGCTGACGACTTTCTCACAAAGCCCTTTTCGTACGTCGTGTTGGTGGCTCGCATTCGAGCGCTCTTGCGGCGTGGACAATCCGAACGGCCGTCTGTTCTAGAGGTCGGTGATTTAGTCGTTGATCCCGGCCAACATCGAGTTTGCCGGGGTGGCGAAGAGGTCACTCTTACCGCCAAGGAATTTTCGATTCTCGAAATTCTCTCTCGTAATGCTGGGCGCGTAGTTACTAAGACCATGATCCTTGATCACGCATGGGATTTCGCGTTTGACGGCGAACCCAACATCGTGGAAGTTCACATTTCTTCGCTCCGTCGAAAAATTGACAGGCCGTTCGCTTGCCACTCGATTGAGACCATTCGAGGCGTGGGATACCGCCTTATGCCTCAACGCATGGCCGACGTTTGAGCTTCTCGCGCCGACACTTGGCCTCGGTACGGCTGCGCGCCACACTCCTGGCGACGATTGTCGTGGCGGTATCACTTGTCGCAGGTGCATGGACGCTGATTCGAGTTACACGTACTCACTTGACGAATGGCCAGGCGCAAGCCGCTATGCTTCGCGCCCGAGACATAGCCACGCTCGCCACAAACGATCGACTCCCGCTTGTGCTTTCGGTGCCCGGCGAGGAGTCGGGAATCGTGCAGGTTGTTTCATCCTCGGGGATGGTTGTATCGGCGAGCGCCAACATCTCGGGCGAGCCTTCGTTAACGCCCAAATCGGTGAGTTTCTCCTCTGTTGCCGTTGTGTCGATTGAGACTCTCTCAGTGGTTGGAAGTGGAAAGTACGTTGTAGTTAGGATTCTCTCGAAGGTGCCAAACGGCGACGTGGGCGTGCTTGTCGCCGAGTCAACGTTGCCTATCGATTCCGATGTGCATGTGCTTCAGGTCGGTCTGTTTGGTGGTATCCCGGCGCTCGTGCTCATCACAGCGCTTGTCGCATATTTCGCGGTTGGTCGCGCATTGCGACCAGTCAAGATCATCACCCAGCGGGTCTCGACTATCTCCAACTTACAGCTCAGTGAGCGCGTGCCAGTGCCGTCTACGAACGATGAAATTTCGTTGCTCGCCGAGACAATGAATCAAATGTTGAGTCGTCTCGAGTCAGCTGGTGATCGTCAACGACGATTCGTGTCGGACGCCAGCCACGAACTTCGGTCTCCACTGGCGGCGTCGCGTACAGAGCTAGAGGTCGCTCTTACCTACCCCGAGCTCATCGAGCCGCACGAGGCTATTCGGCAATCGCTAGTAAGTCACGACAGACTCGAACGGTTGGTGGCGGATTTACTCGAGCTCGCTCGCGTTAGCGAAGGTTTGCCAACGCCGCCCGTGGTTCTGCGCATGGACAGGCTCGTCGACAGCGAGCTCAAATCACTCGGGCGACATGTTGTCGACATCCGAACAGAAATTTTGCCGTGCGAAATACGGGGTGATGAGTGGTCACTTCAACGCGTTGTTCGGAATCTTGTTCAGAATGCACTTCGTCACGCTTCTCGTTCGATAATCGTTATTGTGAGACCAACGGCGTCTGGATCCGTGGAGCTTGTCGTGGCAGATGACGGCCAAGGAATAGCTGTGAGTGACCGCCTGCGGGTATTTGAGCGATTTGCCCGGCTGGACGACGCTCGGGTACTTGACGACGGTGGTTTCGGGCTTGGCCTGGCTATTGTTAAGGAGATCGTCGAGGGACATAACGGCATCATTAGTGTCGTTAGCGGCGACGATTTTGGGGTGACCGGTGCGACGTTCAGAGTCCTGTTGCCACACGGCTGAATTGGTCCGTGGGGGTTCTAGAGGTCGCGAAGTTGAGCGATGTCGGGTTCTTTGGCATCGCGCATTGATGCGACGCCGGCACCGACCACCGCTGTCGCCATCACGGCAACCACGACGCCGAGGTAGGCCCAGGGAATCGCCAGTGTCGTGGGCGGCGGGTCGAATACTCCGGTCAAAATCTTGACGATCATCTTGGTGAGCGCCCAGCCTGTAACGGCTCCAAGAGCCAAGCCGCCAATGGTCACAAAGCCGGCTTCGCTCCAAATGAACCCGCCGAGTTGGCGGCGTTTGGCGCCGAGAGCAGATGCAATAGCGAACGTCCGGCGGCGTTCGGCGAGTCCGAGCCATAGCATCAAACCGCTCGCGGCTGCGGCCAAGATGAGCGCGAATCCCAACTCAACTTTGGTGAGCCCAGCGAGTTCCACCGACGTCAGCGAGTTGCCGATTTTTCGTC
Organism: Acidimicrobiia bacterium; assembly: GCA_043782545.1. Lineage (GTDB taxonomy): Bacteria > Actinomycetota > Acidimicrobiia > Acidimicrobiales > JBBRKR01 > JBBRKR01. Next base: position 51 of record JAYWAI010000229.1, on the reverse strand, counting down.
GCTTCGATGCGATGTCCTTGACGACCGCGTTGGTGCCTTCCAATATTTGCA
>JAYWAI010000228.1:0-5015 GCA_043782545.1 Acidimicrobiia bacterium | reverse complement strand
CTCGCTCGGGAATACCGATGCGAGCGCTGGCCGAAATGGTGGCGGCTGGGCCCAGCAACGCCACCAGAGCCGTGAAGTAGTACGGGCCCATGTCAAACAGCGGGCCACCACCGGCACCGTAAAAAATCTCCGGATTTGGATGCCACCACTCTGGGCCGAAACTGAGCATGAAGGCGCTGGCGGCCAGCGGCTCGCCGATCGCACCACGGTCAATCACCCCTCGGGCGGCCTGGAGGCCAGCGCCCATAAACGTGTCTGGCGCGCATCCCAAACGCAAGCCCATTGCCGCGGCGAGAGCTACGAGCGTTTGACCTTCTGCGAAATCCGTGCCGAGTGGCTTTTCGCTGAATACCGATTTGCCCGACTCGAGCGCTTGCCGGGTCACCGCAGCGTGGGCGAAAGCAGGGGTGAGATTCACGACCGCGTCGATGGAATCGTCGGCCAACATTTCGTCGAGTTCGTAGGCTCGACCGCCGTGCCGGCTAGCAAACGCGGCGGCGCGGTTGGGGAGTTGATCGGCGAAACCGGCGATCGAAATCCAGTCCATCTCGCTGAGCGTGCGGGCGTAGACCGGTGCAATATTTCCGCACCCAATAATGCCGATTCGGCTCACTTGCGGCCGGCCGACAAGCCAGTGGACGTGAGGTACGTGTAGCTGGCCTCGACAGCGTCAAACATGTCGGTGGCGCACTGGTCAAGCTCCACGATGTGCCAATGGGCATGAGGTGCGTTGGCGATGATCATGGGTACATCAATAGCGCCAGAGCCCACGGCAACCATGGGCAGTTCTGGTTCGGTGGCAGGGCCGTCCTTCACGTGGATGAGGGTGAGACGCTCGCCGAGATCAGCCATGGTGGCCGGTATATCGGCCCCTCCCAGCGTGGCCCAGTATGTGTCAAGCTCGGCGGTGACGGAGGCGTCGAGTTGGTCAAACAACACGTCCCACGCGCTACGCCCATTGTGGTTGATTTGGAACTCCCAAAAATGGTTGTGGTAGCCGAACGTCATGCCCCGTGACACAGCAATGGCATTGAGCGAGTTGATGGTCTCGGCGTGCCGCGAAATCTTGTCGGCAGACTTGAACTCGCCAGGCGACAAGAACGGCAAGATGGCCTTCGTGGTGCCGACCGTTTGGAGTTCGTCGAGCGCGGCATTGAAGCCGTCAACATCAGTCGCGCCAACGTGTGCACTGGAAACCACGAGCCCGCAGTCGTTGGCGATCGTGGCGAACTCGGCGGGCGTGAGCCCGTTGAAGCCTGCCAGCTCGACGCCGGAGTAACCGATCTCGCCGAGTCGGCGCAGCACGCCAGGGAAATCGGTGTTGGCTTCTTCGCGTAGCGAGTACAACTGAACGGAAATTTTTGGTGTCACTGAATGCCCCCTGTGGATAGCTTCGCCGCACTGTAATCTGACCCAATGCGTCCACTTATTGCCGTCGCCGCTCGACCACTCAAACCCGGTTCTATTCCGCCATGGACGTCGGCCGTGTATGGAGCGATCGGCTTCTACCTTGACGCATTGCATCGAGCAGGAGCCGACGAAGCGATCTTGATGCCGATCGACATTTCTGATGTTGACGCCGCCGAACGGTTACAGCGATTTGATGGCGTGTTGCTCACCGGTGGTGCCGATGTTGACCCGGCTTGGTACGCCGACCAAACCGACGACACGGTGTACGGTGTTGATCGCGTGCGGGACACATTCGAAATGGCCTTAGCTCGCGCCGCAATAGAAACGGGTCGACCAGTGTTGGCGATTTGTCGTGGGTTGCAAATATTGAACGTGGCGCTGGGCGGCACCCTGACACAACACATCGACAACACGTCTGGTGAACACGGCGACGTATCGGTGTTGGAAGCCGGATACCACGCTGTCGAACTCGAGAAGGGCTGCCATGCCGCGATGGCGGTCGGCGACACCACCGTCAATCGATGCATGTCGCTGCATCACCAAGCCATCGAAAAGTTGGCCGACGGATTGCGGGTAACGGGCACGAGTGCCGATGACGTGATCGAAGCAGCCGAACACGATCGAGGTTGGGTGGTCGGCGTGCAGTGGCATCCGGAAGGCACCGCAGCTGTTGACCCCCAACAACAGGCGCTATTTGATGCCTTTGTCAAGCAAGCGGCGAACGCTGTCGGGTACTAGCGGCGCGATTGCTCCAGCCACGACATAGGCCAGAGCGGCGCACAACATGCCAAGGCCGAAACCGGCGACGACATCAAGCACTCGGTGGGCGCCGACGAGGACGCGCCCGATGGCGATGCTGGCCGACGCAACCGCCGCAAGACCTATGAACAACGTCGTGCGACGCCGGGGCATGATCACCATCAGAGTGAGAGCGAGGGCGAAGGCTGCCGCGGCAAACCCGGTGGTGTGACCGCTCGGAAAGCCGAATCCATCCTCACCAATGAGCGCGGCACTGGGAGGGCGCAAACGGCCCATGATTTGTTTGCCGGCAAGTTCGGTGACGCCACCGAGCGCGCCGGCTAGCGGCACAATCGTGGCAAGGGCCAGATCGCGATACTTCCAAACGACAAACCCCGCGAACGCGATGGAAAGAATTGCCACCACGCCTGACGAGCCAAGCGTCGACACAGCGTCGCCAATGCGGAACCACCCAGAACCTGGTTCAGAGTCGAGTTTGTTGGTGATCGTGGCCTCGAACCCCGGTACTCGCCCGTTGAGCGCCATGATCGACGTGACGGTGAGAAATACTGTGCCAATCACGCCGATGGCAACTACGCCCGCCGGCGATGCCAACCGTCGCGCCTCAATGGGTCCCTCAACTGTGGTTGGGCGCGTTGGAGTCAGCGTGGTCGGATTCATTGGCGACAGGGTACGTGCGATTGGGGCAGCGCGTTTGGCACACCGTTGGGTCTTACGCGTTTGTTACCCGCTCGCGGTGTGCGATGTCATCACTCATCGGGCTCGGCTGCCAAGCGCAGCCACCGTTGATACTCGGGGCTGCCGCAGGCGCTCAACAAACGCTCGAATAATTCTGCGGCCGCCGCGGCGAAATCGATATCGAGCGTGGAAATGGCTTGTTGCACAACGTTCCACATGGCCTCGCGCATGTCGCTCACGATCATGAAGAGCGCCACACGGGCCCGTCGTTGTGGAGTGATCGCTCCGAAATAGTGCTCGATGAGCGCGTCACGTTCATCGGCGTTGAATTCGTGATTGACGGCGAAGTTGCCTAAGTCAAACCAACGGTGATTCATGCCGGCGTATTCCCAATCGATAAGCCACACACGTTGGTGCGCGTCGACGAGAAAGTTGGCGTTTAGCAAGTCGTTGTGACATGGCACCAGCGGTTCGCCAGAGACTTCGATGGCGGCCCGAATCTCACGGACGTGCGCGGCGGCCGCCTGGTAAGCCGAGGGGACCGTCACACCGTGCGCCGCAGCCGTGGCACGATACTTTTCTCCAATAGTGAACGAACCGAATTTGGCGTCTAGGGCCGGCGAGGCGTGGAACATTCGCATGGCGTTGGCGATGGCCGCCAAATTGTCGGGCTCGCGTACGGCGGTAATGCTGATCGGGTCAGCGGACAGAAATCGAGTCACGAGATAGTTTTGGGGCTGCACAAACGCAATGACTTCCGGTGCCAACCCAATCGCCGCTGCATTGGTATTGGCGGCCAATTCGACGTGGCGATCAATACCTAACAAGTGTGTGTTTTTGCCGGCGAAACGCACGACCCATTCTTCACCAGTCGGTGATTCAGAATCGGGCGCCAGCGTGACATGGATGTTGCGATTGGTGGTGCCACCATGCAAAGCGGCGGCCGTGTAAGCGCGACCACGCAACCGCGCCGTGCGTCGAAGCACCTCATCGAGAGCGTCGACTAGGTCTGGTGTCATGTCTGTCATGTCACACCTATCCAGAAACATGTTTTGATTTTGCTATCAGATCGCAACATTCTCACTCTTCCACGACTGAATCGAAGTTGCTACCGTATGCGCCCAGTAGGGAAGGTGCAGTGCCGGCCCGTAGTACGAGCGCAAGCTCGAGAAAAGGGGGTCGGTTATGGCTACCGGTTCCGTCAAGTGGTTCAGTAATGAGAAGGGCTACGGCTTCATTGCTCGCGAGGGGGCTCCTGATGTGTTCGTTCACTTCAGTGCTGTCGGGGGCGATGGGTACCGCACTTTGCAAGAAGGCCAAGCGGTCGAATTCGAAGTGACCCAAGGCGCCAAGGGCGATCAAGCCGCCAACGTCAAGATTCTCTGATCTGATCATCAACAGAACTTGAGGCGTCGGAGTCCGCTCCGGCGCCTCTTGCCGTTTTCGGCTTGACCCGTTTCGGCATTGCCGATCCGTGTACCTAGCCCAGTGGCGCAAGTGTGTTGCAGTTCACCAGGTACTGTTCAGGTTCACATGAGTTCCGAAACCTTTGCCGACCTCGGCGTCGCCCCCGATCTAGTTGCCTCGCTGGCCGAAGCTGGCATCACGCACCCGTTTGCCATTCAGGCCCTCACCATCAAAGACGCCATGGCCGGGCGTGATGTGTGTGGCAAGGCCAAGACGGGTAGCGGGAAAACGTTGGCCTTTGGGCTACCGCTCATCGAGCGCACCTCGAAGGCGTCACCCAAGAAGCCGCGAGGCTTGGTGATGGTGCCAACGCGTGAGTTGGCGTTGCAGGTGCATACCGAATTGGTCAAGCTGGGCAAGGCTCGCGACCGCAACGTGGTGGCCATTTATGGCGGCGCAAATATGGACGCTCAGATTGCCGAAATAGGGCGTCGGGCCGACATCGTGATTGCCACGCCGGGCCGCTTGATCGATCTTATTCAACGTGAAGAAATATCAATGAGCGACGTGGCGCTCGTCGTACTTGACGAAGCCGATCGCATGGCCGATATGGGGTTCCTGCCCCAGGTCGAGTGGGTGTTGCGCCATATCGACGGCGAACATCAAACGCTGTTGTTTTCAGCCACGCTCGACAATGGCGTCAACAACGTGGTGCGTTTGTACCAGCGCGACCCGGTGTTTCACGAAGTCGTTTCCGACAC
>JAYWAI010000227.1:0-5020 GCA_043782545.1 Acidimicrobiia bacterium | reverse complement strand
TCGAAATTCGTCGCCACATCGGCGTAGGCCAACCCAAACACGTTTTGAATTTCGTCGTCGATAGCCTTGATGACCCGGCTCAGCTCGCGCCGCGACGTCCGGACATCTTCAAGCTGGGTGTCCAAAAACTGATGGCGTGTTTGCAGCTCGGCAAACTCTTGCAGGGCCAGCGGGTTGATTGGCCCCATCAATCGCAATTCGCGTTCCAATTCGCGCTGGCGAGCAATCGGGCTCACCCCTTCGGCTAGCGCTGGCATCGGCACCGCCATTGCCGCCTCTGGCTCCATATCCAGCTCGGTCCGACAATACTCCACCGCCTGCTCCAACCGAAGCCCCAACTCGGCTTGCTCGAGTTCATTGCGGCGCATCAATTCGCGCAACTCTTCCAACTCGCGTTCGGCCACTTGACGTTGTTTGCGCAAATCATCCAGCGCCAAGCCAGCCGCCCGGGTGGCTTCGCCCTGCAGTTGGCGTTGTTCGCGCAACCCAACCAACTCACCATCGATCACCGCAATCGACCCGTTCACATACGTGCCTAACCAGCCGAACATGGCGAGTCTCTGATCCAGCAGCGCTCGACGACCCGTGGCCTGCTCACGCTCGACCACATTGCGCGCCAACCGCGATTCAACTTCGGCAAGTCGCTTGCGAGAGATGTCACGACCTTGCTCGAGTTGAGCGGCGCGCACCTCCAGATCGCGACGTAGTACCTGCACCGCCATGGCCCGTTGATCCAGCGATGCCCGAGCCGCGTCCATGGCCGTGGCCCGATCCTTGGCTTCCATTTCAGCGAGCTCGAGCGACGGCAACATGGCCTCCAGCTCGGCGGTCCGCTCAGAATTTCGACGCAGGCGATCGTCGAGTTCCTCGAGCTGACCGGCAATAGCTTCGTGCTCGGTGGAGGCTTCACGGCGCTGGGCTTCGGCAGTTTGCAGAGCGTTGGCCGCCGCCATCGAGCGAGCTGAGTTGTCGGCCAATTGTTTCGTGACCGCTTCATGGGCAGCCCGCGCTCCCGCACGCATATCCGATGCATTACCAAAAGCAGCTTTCGCAGTGACAACCAGCGCACTGGCCGCTGTCGCATTCGTAGTCGCCTCCTCCAGCAAAGCACCGGTAGCGCCCGACTCGGCAACGCCTACGCGCCAACCGTTGGCACCAAACCGATCGCCGTCGCGGGTGACAACGACGGCGCCCGGATGGGCGATCGCCACGTCCAGAGCGGCCTGCCAACCGCCATCCACCACGACGGCTTCGGCCAAAATGGCGTCCAGAAGTTGATCTACTCCCGGGCGGCGGCTACGGACATGGGCTCGCACCGGGCTGCCCACCGGCGGCGTTTGGCGCAATGTCACCGGAGCACCCAATGCCAGCACCGCCCCACGAGCTTTGTCGTCCAAATGCAGCGCGTTGAGCGCCTGGCGGGCCACATCAATGTCGCCCACGATCACGGCCGAGAGCGCTTCGCCGGCCGCGGCTTCAAAGGCTGCTTCCCAGCCGCTGTCAACATCCACGAGATCCAGCAGCGTGCCCACCACACCATCGATCGCCGCCAACTTTTCGGCTCCGGCCCGGCTGCGAGCGTTGTCAAGCGCAGTCGACAGCGCTTGGGCACGGGCTGTCCAGAGGCCAAAGTCGACCTCTGCGCCTCGGGCGGTTGATTCAGCAGTGGCGAAGACCGATTCTGCGTCGGCCAGGTTGCGTTCGGCCGTGGTTAGCTCGGCCACGATCGGGCCCTCGGCTGCCGTGGCAACATCTAACTCCGCTTGGCGGGCGGCCGCGAGTTCGGCTGAATCGGCGACTTTTCGCTCGAGCGCGGTAGCGCGCTGCGTGACTACCAGGCGATGGTTAGTGGCATCGGAAACCACTTTGCGCACTGCTTGCAATTCGCCGCGAATGACTGCGGCTTTCCCCGACGCGTCGGCCGTTACCGATTGGGGCGAACCCAGCTCGGCCCACGCCTGCTCGAATCCCGATCGGTCGCTCGCCAACACGCCTTCTTGCCGGGCCACGTCATCAACGCGAGGCCCGAGCGCACCCGCGTCGCGCTCGATCTCGGCCAGGGTCGCGGCCAAGGTGATGGTTTCAGCTTCCAACGACGCCACCACATCAGTGCCCAACGTTGCCGCCCGGTCACGCTCGGCCGAACGCCGACGTTCGGCCACCAAATTGTTGAGACCCCGAGCCCGTTCGCGTTTAGATTCCAACACCGACACTCGTTGTCCGAGATCGCTGACACCCGACGCAGAAAGGTGCGCCTGGGCCGTAAGTACTTGGGTGTCGAAGTGTGCCAAGCGTTGTTTAATGCTGGCATCGCGTTTGCCCAGCTCGAGGGCTTGGAGGGCTGCGACCTCGATGCGGTTACGTAACCCAACAATCTCTCGGCCAGTGGCGTATGTACGCACGGCTTTGAGTTCTTCGATCACGGCGCCGTGCTTTTGCGCGGCGTCTGCTTGCTTTTCGAGCGGCCGCAATTGCCGACGAACCTCACGCAACAAATCTTGAAGACGCAACACGTTGGCTTCAGTTGAGTCGAGGCGTCGCTCCGCTTTTTCTTTCCGACGACGAAACTTCAACACGCCAGCGGCCTCTTCGACAATGAGCCGTCGGTCTTCGGGTCGAGCGTTGAGCACCGCATCGATTTGCCCCTGGCTCACGATCACGTGCTGTTGGCGACCAACACCGGAATCGCTCAGGAGCTCCTGCACATCGAGCAGCCGGCAGGCCACGCCATTGATCGAATACTCGCTATCGCCGGTGCGAAACAGCGTGCGCGTAATCGTCACTTCGCTGAAATCGATGGGCAAAATTCCCGCCGAATTGTCGATCAGCAGCGACACTTCGGCTCGACCCAAGGCAGAGCGTTTTGACGTGCCAGCAAAGATCACGTCGTCCATCTTTTGGCTGCGTACCGCAGACGGGGCTTGGGCGCCCAGAACCCAGGCAATGGCATCCACCACGTTCGATTTTCCCGACCCGTTCGGACCCACGACAACGGTGACACCAGGCTCCATGTGGAGATCGGTGGTGTCGGCAAACGACTTAAATCCCTTAAGTGTCAACGTCTTCAAAAACATTGGTGTAGCGGCCCCCTCGGGCAAGATCTCAGAGCCCCGCGGGCTAGCTGTGCAACCCTAGTGCTGGCAGCGTCCGCAGAAAAAGGTCGACCGCCCGCCATAGGCCATCCGCTGGATTGTCGACCCGCAGGTTTTGCACGCTTGCCCTTGGCGATCGAACACATTGAGCTGATGTTGGTATGTGCCAATATCCCCATATAGGCGGCGATATTGGAGGTCTCGAAGGCTAGATCCGCCCGCCTCGACGGCATCGATCGGGATCGACAAAATGGCTCGATACATCCGTCCAATCTCACGAGCAGTGAGTGAATTTGTTCGACGATCGTGGCGAACTTTGGCCGCGAACAGAATCTCGTCGGTATAAATATTGCCCAGGCCGGCAATCTGTTTTTGATCCAGAAGGAATGCCTTGACGTGCTGCTTTCGGGCCAAAATCTGTCGAGTAAACGCGACTCGGGTCGCGGGCGACTCGAGTGGATCCCACCCCATCGCGGCCACCGTTGGCACGAATCGGGCGAAATCGGTGGCCGCGCAGGCAAATACTTCGCCAAACGTTCGCGGGTCCACGAATCGAATTTCGTCATCGCCGTCGAGCAGCAATCGCACATGCGTATGAGGGGCTAGCGCTGATGAAGCCGCCGTATGGAACACCTGGCCACTCATGCGAAGATGAATCATTATCATTATCGATATGCCGTCTTGAGCACATCCATCGAGGAACAAATATTTCCCATAACGCCGCAACCCGGTGACCCGAACGCCTGACACCAGCGCTTCCAGCTCCCCCAGAAATTCATGCCGCCGCACCGATCTCGCCCCGGTCGTCACACACCCAAGGATCGTCCTGCCCACAAGCACGGGGCGCAGATCGCGCCGCAACGTCTCGACTTCGGCGATCTCAGGCATTCCACCAAGTCTCGCGCCCTACGTGACACTGTGGTACATTTGGCACAACGCGTCCCCAATATCGCGCAGCCGAGCTCGCACCTGGAGCGATGCGTCGTCAACCGACACGACGACAACGTCACCCCCGAGCCCCGCAATCTCCATGGCCAGCGAGTAATCCGAATACCCCCGAAGCTCAACGAGGGCCCGAGCGCCGTCAATGTGCTCCACGACATTCATCCTCCCCCGCCACAGCGATGTGCACATCGGCATCGCCTCAGGAGCCACGCGAACCTGAATCGATAGCGGTGTCCGCAGCAGTTCCACATTGGTCGTCATTGCCTCCCACGCGCCAGCCAAATCGAAATCGGGCGTCCTCAATGGCCCGCCACACAATCGGTGCCACCAACATCACGCAACTCGAACTTTGAGCACATTGCCGACTCCGAGTGGCTCTCGGAATGGACACAGCGATACGACATCGCCACGGCGGCCTGGGCCGACGACGCCGTGCTCGACCGGATAATGGTGCTGCCAGACGCCACGGAAACAGGAGCCGGCATGTTGGCCCAGTACACCAACTAGGTGGTCGTACACACGTGGGACCTCGCAGTCGCCATTGGGCAGAACCCTGAGTGGGACCAAGACGTGGTCGCCGTAGCGTTTGAGGCAATCCAACATGGGTTGCCAGCCGGAAATCACGCTGCGGTTTTTGCCGAATTCTTCGCCACGATGCCACCTGAAATGCCCGCTATGGGCGCTCCGTTTGCCGAAGCCCTAGCAATCAACTCAGCCGCCCCGACGATTGACCGTCTGGTTGCGTGGAACGGTCGTAACCCGGCGATGCTCGAGACAAGCCAGCGTTAAGGGAGTTGGCCGACGTGGGCCAAGGCCAGCCGTACCAGGCGGTCTTGGCCCGCCGTCATCTGTAACCTGATCTGGTCACCAGCGGCTTCCTCCGGCGTAAACCACGCCAAGTCGAGCGATGACTGATTGGGCTGACAATCGCCGGTCACGGGGACCACGAACGCCAAACTGATGGCATGATGACGGGGGTCGTG
>JAYWAI010000226.1:0-1888 GCA_043782545.1 Acidimicrobiia bacterium | reverse complement strand
TAATCAACTGCAGCGCCGATGCCGATGGCTTCCATGATTGGAGGCGTGCCCGCTTCAAATTTGAGCGGCAACTCGTTGGTGGTAAAGCCGTCGAATCGCACGTCGAGAATCATGTCGCCTCCGCCCAAAAATGGCGGCATGGCGTCGAGCAACTCGGCGCGACCCCACAGCACGCCAATACCGGTGGGCCCACACATTTTGTGTGATGAGAAAGCAATGAAATCAACGCCCATGGCCTGCACATCGGTCGGGTTATGGGGCACGAATTGGCAGGCGTCAACCAGCACGACGGCACCGGCAGCGTGGGCTCGATCGGCCAACAAACGCACGGGGGTGAGCGTGCCGAGCACGTTGCTCATGGCCGAAAACGACAGCAGTTTTGCGCCATCGAGCAGGCGATCAAGATCGGTGAGGTCGAGCTGGCCATCGTCGGTGAGCGGGATCCAACGAAGCTCGATACCACGCTCAGCGGCCAGCATGTGCCAGGGCACGATGTTGGCGTGGTGCTCAAGATGGGTGAGTACAACCGCATCGCCAGCCTTGAGATTGGCGCGACCCCACGTGTAGGCCACCAGGTTGATGGCTTCGGTGGCGTTCTTGGTGAATATCACTTCGCGACGATGCGGCGCGTTGATAAATGTGGCCACCTTGTTGCGGGCGTTTTCGTAGCGCTCCGAAGCTTCTGCGGCAATGCTGTACACGCCGCGGTGCACGTTGGCGTTGTAGCGAGTTGCCAATTCGGTCATGGCATCGAGCACCAGGCGCGGTTTCTGCGACGTAGAGCCGGAATCGAGATAGACGAGCCGCTTGCCGTTGGTGAGCTCATCAAAAATCGGAAAGTCACGACGCACAACAAGCGCGTCGAGTCCACGAACTAGCGCCATGAGTCGTACCCATCGACTTCCAATTTTTCGGCCAACTCCATGCCACCCGAAGCCACGATACGGCCGTCGATCAAGATATGAATGTGGTCGGGGCGGATTTCATCGAGCAGACGTTGGTAGTGGGTGATCAGCAGCACGCCCATGTTGGGACGCTCTGATTTCACCTCTCGAATGCCTGAAGCCACGATGCGAAGAGCGTCAATATCGAGGCCCGAATCGGTCTCATCGAGGATGGCGATTTCGGGTTCGAGAAGCGCCATTTGGAGCACTTCGTTGCGCTTCTTTTCACCACCAGAAAAGCCCTCGTTGAGGTAACGCTCCGCGAAGGATGCATCCATGCCGAGGCGTTGCATCCATTGCATCATGGTGATGCGCAATTCGAGAACGCCCACGTCGGTGCCCTTGCGAGCATTGACCGCTTGGCGCAAAAATTGGGTGACTGAAACGCCAGGAATTTCTTGCGGGTATTGGAACGCCAAGAACACGCCAGCTTTGGCCCGCACATCGATTGGCCAAGCGGTGATGTCGTCGCCCTGTAAGCGAATGGCACCCGACGTCACGCTGTATTCGGGCGAGCCCATCAGCGTGTTGGCCAGCGTGGATTTGCCAGAGCCGTTGGGGCCCATGATGGCATGCACTTCGCCGGGCTGAACCGACAAACTGATTCCCTTGAGGATGTTGACGGCCGTATCGTCGGTAAGCCCAGCGACTCCTGACACGAGGTTATCGATTTCAAACAGCGGCATAGTCACATCCCTAGTGTATTACCACTATCGCCGTAGTGGAAACCCCTTGGTCGATTAGTCGGCTGAAGAACCCTTTGGTTGCAGCACGCCAGGCATCATTGCCAACACCGCGTTGCCAAAGAGATCGTCATCAACCATTTCCGGATCGAAAGCTCGGCGGATCGCCAAACCCTCGCCCAGACCACTCAACATCGTCGTGATCGACTCAATAGTGAACGGCGCACGCACTTCCATTCCAGCACTATCGATCAGTTTTGC
>JAYWAI010000225.1:0-1892 GCA_043782545.1 Acidimicrobiia bacterium | reverse complement strand
TGATCACCACGAGCCCAACATAGGTCAACAAATGATGCGGCATAACGGGCAGCGTCGATTCTGTGCCGTCGACCCGACGCGCTAGTCAGCGTCGGCTTCGGTGATCAGAATCGAATCGATGACCACCGGCGTGGTGGGGCGATCTGATCGATCGGTGTCAACCTTTTCCAGGGCGTCGACGATATCGAGGCCCTTGACGACTTTACCGAAGAGTGAATATTGGGGTGGGAGGCCAACGCCTGATCGCCCCGACACGATGAAGAATTGTGAGCCGTTGGTGTTGGGGCCGGCGTTGGCCATGGCCAGCGAGCCGATTTCGTAGCGGCCAGGCTTGGGCAACTCGTCGACGAATTTGTAGCCGGGCCCGCCGCGCCCTGAGCCCTCTGGGCACCCGCCTTGGCACATGAATCCTTGAATGATCCGGTGAAATCCGAGGTTGTCGTAGTAGTGATAGCGGGCCAAGAAGACGAAGTTGTTGACGGTCTTGGGAGCGCCGGCGGCGTCGAGTGCGATCACGATGGTACCGAGTGTGGTTTCCATGGTGGCGGTGTATCGCTTCGCCGGATCGATGCACATCGGTGGCGCTTCGTTGAATTTGCGTTGTTGTGGCGAACTGCCATCGGTGTTGGGGCATGGTGTGCTTGACATCTCCTCATCATCGCAGACGAACGCCTCGTCGGCGTGCAACGATGGCGCCGTGGAGGTCAGTCGGCGAGCATTTATGTCGGGCACCGTGGGCGCGCTGGCGGCCGGCTTTACGCTCACCGAATCAACCAAGGTCGACGCCGCTGGGGCTCGAACCGGACGCTCGATCTCACTATTTGGGCGGTACCAGCCCGGAGTCGTCGCGCCCATTTCGGCACACACCGTCCTGATCGCATTCGACATGACAAGTTCTCCTGATGCCTCTGTTAGCGACGGACGAGCCGATGTTGTCGTGGCCGTGAAAGCGTTGACCCGACACGCTCTGTGGAACACCGCCAGCGCCGGTGCTCCAGCAAGTCACCTCGGGCAACCGTCGCAATCATCGCTCGAGACGCTGATCGGCGGAGCGGCAAACACGACACCGATCCAGCTCACCGTGTCGGTCGGTGCCTCGCTATTTGATGATCGCTTTGGATTGGCGGCTATGCGCCCCGACGGATTGGAGGCCATGCCTGACTTTGTGCACGACCAACTCGACACCGAACGCTGCCACGGCGACCTACTGGTACAAATCTCCGGCGAGTCAGAAGCGGGGTGTTTGGCTGTGGTGCGCCGGATTGCGAGAGATGTTGGATCGGTGATGCGCCTACGCTGGTCGGCGAGCGGGTTCGCCGGAGTGGAGTCACGGAACCTCCTCGGCTTCGTCGATGGCACTGGAAACCCTTCGCTCACGAATCATTCGTCAGCGAACGATTTCCCCTTCATGGGCGGCAGTGCTCAGCCGTGGGCGGATGGCGGCTCGATGTTGGCCGTGCGCCTCATTTCTTTCGACACTGCCGCGTGGGACGACACGCCGACATCGAGTCAAGAATCTGTCATTGGTCGCCACAAAGTGAGCGACACACGGCTCGATGAATCAGGTGTGCTGCGCAGCCATGTCGGGCGACTCAACGCCGACGGACATTCGCCGATCCCAATGCTTCGTCGGTCGTACAACTCCGCCATCGGGGCGCCTGAGCAGGGATTGATTTTCATTGCCTACCAACCCGACTTCGCGGCCGGATTTCTGCGCGCTCAAAGCGTGCTCGCCGGCGAGGAACTGGCTCGGTATGCCACGACGCACGGCGGTGGATTTTTCTTCACTCTGCCTGGGCTAGCCGATAGCGACGACTGGTACGGACGTCGACTCTTGACGTAGTGCAAAGCTGGACCGTTTGGCCACAAATCGACTGTGGGCGGGGACTACA
>JAYWAI010000224.1:0-1893 GCA_043782545.1 Acidimicrobiia bacterium | reverse complement strand
CTCGACACTGCACGAATCCCACGTTGGGCTCGGCGAAGTAACCCGCCGTGGCGAGACCAAAGTGAGGTAGCGGCACACAATCACCATCGAAGAAGGCGACCAGTGGTGCAGTGCCGTGCATAAGCGCCTCGTTGGTGAGGCTGCTACGCCCGCGGTGAATCCCAGTGGTATATCCGACCTTGAATTCTGTGGCCAACACAGCGATTTCTGACCGGTCGCGATGGTCAACGACGACCGTCGACTCCCGATGACGAAGACTGCGCACGCCCAGCAACGTGGCCCGGACGACGTCGGCTGGTTCGTCGCCCACCAGCACGATGGCATCAAAGGCCACCGTCGATTCGGCGACCGGCGTAGCGGTCACGGTGGCCCGAGATACCACCATGGTCAGCGCAAACTGGGTCAACAAAATCGCTTCCGCCAACATCAACGGCGCCCGAAGCCACCAACTCCCCCCCGCGGCCGCGCCTTGGGTGCCGAGCGCAGCCACGCCCGCGATACCGGCCACTAGGCCGACAACGGCGACGTTCCAACGAGCGAATGATGACGGAGAGGATTTCACTGGTATCTATCGGCCACTCCCGGATTCTCGTAAGCAGTTCCTCACTGGTTCCTTACCGGAATTGTTGTCGCAGCTACTACTTCACGCCGTCGAAACTCACCTCAGTACCTTAGGAATATTCGGGCTCGACCCAATCAGGGAACACATTGGGCAGACCGTCAGAGACTTTGTCGGGATACACCGGAGGGCGTTTCTCCAGGAAACTTGCCACGCCTTCACGAGAGTCCGCCGACGCACCCCGACTCACGATTGCGCGCGAATCGATGCGGTGACCCTCCATGGGATGATTGGCGCCCAGAGTGCGCCACAACATCTGGCGGGTCAGCGCCACCGACACCGGGGCCGTATTTTCAGCGATCTCCATGGCTATGGCGCGAGCGGCGGGAAGCAAATCATCTGGCTCATGAATGCTGCGAATCAACCCGGTGCCGAGTGCTTCGCTAGCCGGAAATACTCGGCCAGTGACGGCCCATTCCATTGCTTGATTGATGCCCACGACCCGGGGCAAGAACCAACTCGATGCCGCTTCTGGCACGATGCCGCGCCGCGCAAATACGAAACCAATCTTGGCGGTAGTACTCGCCAATCGGATGTCCATGGGCAGGCACATAGTGATGCCCACACCGACGGCCGGGCCGTTGATGGCGGCAATGACCGGCTTCTTGCAGTCGAAAATTCGGAGTGACACCAGGCCGCCCTCGTCTCGACGTGCCGCGTAATGCGTCGACTCGGCGCCCTCGATGTCCTGCGACGCTTGGGCAGTGTGATCAAACGTGCTCGCCCCGCCCGACAGATCAGCCCCGGCGCAAAATCCACGACCTCGGCCCGTCACGATGATGGCTCGCACGTTGTCGTCGGTGTCGGCGCGGTCGAATGCCTCGATCAATTCGTAGGTCATGCGTCCGGTGAAGGCGTTGAGTTTGTCGGGGCGGTCAAGCGTGATCGTGAGCACGGGCCCGTCGATGTCGTAGGCAATTTCGGTGAATTCGGCGATGGTCTCTGACATGGTGGCGACCCTACCGCTCGACGCTCACCCGAGCCCGGCCAGAGGCGAACTAGACGTCCAAATAGCGCGAAATTGACACCGCAGAACTCAAGATGCCAATGAGAGCACCCAGGAGCAACAGCACGATCGCCGTAAACCGGAATTGCGCACTCGATGCGAAGAAGTCTCGCAGAAGTGCGACACTGCCGGCCGATCGGTCGCCATGCAGTTTGTCAAAGAAGAAACGCTTCACACACCACACGCCGCCCACCGAAATACCGGCGCCGACAGTGCCTTGAATGAATCCTTCAAGCATGAATGGCACCCGAATGAACCAGTTAGTAGC
>JAYWAI010000223.1:0-5041 GCA_043782545.1 Acidimicrobiia bacterium | reverse complement strand
CCGGATGTTTACGTTTCGTTTGTTGCGCGTTGTGTTGCAGTCGGGTAACGAGATGACGTTTGTACTACGAACGGGACATGAAAACCTAATTACATTTGTGTGACAGATGACCAATCGGGACGATTTCAATGGGCTACTGAGCAGCACATTTGATGCGTTTTAACCCTCTGACCGGCGATATGTTCCTGAACGTCCACCCGTTTTTTCCCATAAACACAATTCTCCAATAATCATGGCGCGGTCGGCGGATTTGCACATGTCGTAAATAGTGAGTGCCGCGATGCTGCACGCCGTGAGTGCTTCCATTTCCACGCCAGTGCGGTCAACTGTGTCGACACTGGCCTCGATCTCGATGTGGTCGTCGCCGATCTCAAAGTTGATGTAGACCCCGCCGACAAGTAGCGGATGGCACAAAGGAATGAGATCGCTAGTCCGCTTGGCGGCCTGAATTCCCGCCACCCGAGCCACGGCCAGCACGTCGCCCTTCTTCATTTCGCGATTCGCAATAGCCGAGGTAGTTTCAGGTTTCATGAAAACTTTGCACCGGGCGACGCCGCGTCGATGGGTCGGTTCTTTGACGGTGACGTCCACCATGCGGGCGCGCCCTAGCGGATCGAGATGAGTGAACTCAGGCATGTCGGCAATCTAGGCGCTGCACACGAGCCAGAACGGGTTAGCGTTGCGGTATGGCTATAAGCGTTTTTGATCTGTTCAAAATCGGAATTGGTCCGTCGAGCTCCCACACCGTTGGGCCGATGAAGGCAGCTCGACTCTTTGCCGACGGGCTGATGCGACGCCAAGATTTCCTTCGCGTGGCAGCCGTCAAGGCGGAACTCTTCGGCTCGCTGGGTGCGACTGGTAAAGGTCACGGAAGTGACAAAGCCGTGATGCTCGGACTCGAAGGCGAAACGCCCGAATTTGTCGATACCACTGCGGTAGAGCGCCGCACGCAGGCGATCAAGAAATCCGGCCGTTTGCGGCTGATGGGCCAACATGAAGTCGACTTCCACACGGGCAGCCATTTGGTGTTGCATAAACGCAAAGCACTCCCCTTTCACCCCAACGGCATGACGTTTTCGGCATTCGACAGTTTCGGCGACCTCGTGGAGGCTCAGACGTATTACAGCGTGGGAGGCGGGTTTGTAGTCGACGACGACGCCACCGGCACTGGACGAATCGTGGCCGACACCACTGCCCTGCTGTACCCCTTCACCACCGGTGCGCAACTGCTCGCCCATTGCGAGGCATCGGGCTTGCCCATGAGCGGCGTCATGATGGCCAACGAACAGGCGTGGCGCACCGAGGCCGAAATTCGTAGTGGGCTGCTGCACATTTGGGACGTCATGCAGGAATGCGTCCGCAATGGGTACGCCCATACCGGCATACTGCCTGGCGGGCTCAAAGTGCGACGCCGGGCCGCCGAGCTCCACGCACGGCTCATCAATGACCCGTTTGACACCGACCCGCTAAGAGTGATGGATTGGGTGAACCTGTTTGCCCTCAGCGTGAACGAAGAAAATGCCGCCGGTGGACGGGTAGTAACGGCTCCCACAAATGGGGCTGCCGGCATCATTCCTGCCGTGATGCATTACTACTCCAGATTCTTGAAGGGCGCGAGCGATGACGGAATTGTGCGATTCATGTTGACTGCGGCAGCGGTCGGCATTTTGCTCAAAGAAAATGCGTCGATCTCGGGCGCTGAAGTTGGTTGTCAGGGCGAAGTGGGCTCAGCCTGCTCAATGGCCGCCGCGGGGCTTACCGAAGTCATGGGGGGCTCGCCCATGCAAGTAGAAAATGCCGCCGAGATCGCCATGGAACATCACCTCGGTTTAACCTGCGACCCGATTGGCGGGCTTGTTCAAGTGCCGTGCATCGAACGCAACGCCATGGGCTCGGTGAAGGCCATCAACTCGGCCCGGATGGCGTTGGCCGGAGACGGACATCACATCGTGAGTTTGGACCGCGTGATTGCCACCATGCGCGAGACCGGCCGAGATATGCATACGAAATACAAAGAGACGTCGCGGGGCGGCCTCGCTGTGAATGTCATCGAGTGTTAGCCGCCGATTTGGCTCATTGATCGGGCCGGTCGAATGAAATGAACTTGATTGATGGCGTGGCCCGCCCATTTCGTGCCCACGGCACGAGCAATCTCTGCGGCCAAGTCGTCATCGCTGCCGTCGCCGCGCACGATGGCCCGCAGATCAAACTCTTCGACCGAAAATAGGCACGTGCGGAATTGACCTTCTGCCGTGAGGCGTACGCGATCACAGGTACCGCAGAACGGCTTAGTGACGCTGGGAATCACACCGATGTCGCCGTGCCCATCGAGGTACCGGAATCGCTCGGCCGGAGCGTTGCCTCTCTCAATGGCTTCGATCGGGAACACCTCATTGATGCGCTCCACAATTTCGTCTTGGCTCACGACCTGCTCGTTGGTCCAACCGTGATCAGCATCCAGCGGCATGAATTCAATGAAACGCACACCCAGGTTGTTGTCGCGCCCGAAACGTGCGAAATCAATGATTTCGTCGTCGTTGACACCGCGCATCAACACCACGTTGAGTTTCACGGGATCGAATCCAGCGGCCTGGGCGGCGGCAATACCATCAAGAACTCGATGCATTTCGTCTCGCCGTGTGAGTTCCTTAAATCGGTCGGCATGCAGGGAGTCGATCGAGATGTTGACCCGCCGCAAACCGGCCGCCCTCAGTTCATGGGCCATAAGTCCAAATGTTGCGCCGTTGGTCGTCATGGCCAAATCGATCGGTTCGTCTGAACCGGGCACGGTGAGTCGAGCGAGTCGCTCAACCAAAATCGGAAGGTGAGCGCGTACTGTGGGCTCGCCGCCGGTGAGGCGAATCCCGGTAAAACCAAAATGCTCCACGCACACCTTGCTGATGCGTTCGATTTCTTCAAACGACAGCAAGTCGTGACGCGGCACCCATTGCATCCCTTCTGCCGGCATGCAGTAGGTACAGCGAAAATTGCAACGATCGGTAATCGAAATCCGCAAGTCTTTGACAACGCGGCCGAATGGGTCCACGAGATCGACCGGCGCGGGATGGCCGTCTGACAATTTCAGATTCACGAGGGCAGGCTACCGGAGAATGATCACCGGTACGACAGCCCCGACCGGAACTGTGTCACCGTCGGGCACAACAGCCAGGGCATTGGCGTCGGCCATCGCTTTGAGATGATGGCTCCCCTGGGCCCCCTGAGGCCGCGCCACGAGACGCCCAGTATCATCGGCCACTGCCGTAACACGAATAAAATGCGTTTTGCCATCTTTATTTCGGCGCAATGGCTCAACCACCGTTGCGGCCAACGTCAAGCGGTTTAGATTCGTATAGCCCATCATCTTTTTGAGTGCTGGGCGGGCCAATAATTCGAAACCAACGAGGCTCGAAACAGGGTTGCCAGGAAGGCCGAAAATAGGCACTTGCGTGCCGTCGAGGCGGCCCAACAAACCAAACGCAAAAGGTTTGGCGGGTTTGATATCGATTTGCATCCACGTCATATCCGCGATGCGACTCAACACCGCTTTCACGACGTCGTAATCACCCATGGAAACACCGCCGCTGGTGACAATGGCGTCGCATTGCTCGACGGCGTCGCGGAGCGTTGCTTCCAGTAACGCTTCGTCATCGCGCAACAGGCCAACGTCGATCGGCGTCACTCCCGCCTCGGCCAGCAACGCCACCAAACTCACCCGATTGGAGTCGCGAATCTGCCCGGGCCCAAGCGGTGAGCCATCGCCGACGAGTTCATCACCCGTCGACAACACCGCAACCCGTGGACGACGGATCACCGATGGGTGTGTTATGCCGAGCGACGCCACGACACCCAAATGAGCGGCGCTCAACACGGTACCGGCCGGGAAAACCAAGTCGCCCTCAAGTACATCTGATCCGCTACGACGCAATCCATCCGCCGGGCGAACGCTCCGCGACAGCGTCACTGTGTCGTCATGCATAACGGAATCTTCGACCATTACGACGGCGTCAGCTCCGCCAGGTATGGGTGCCCCCGTCATGATTTTCAGCGCAGTGCCACGCTGGATGGGCGATGGCCACTCGGCACCCGCAGCTAGTGTGCCGACGACCCGCAGTTGGGACGGAGCAATCGCCGTGTCGGCGGCTATGACAGCGAATCCGTCCACGGCGGAATTGTCAAACGGCGGAATCGCCTCGCCCGAGACCATATCGATGGCCACGACACACCCGATTGCGTCGGCCAACGGTACCGAAATCGTCGGCAATACCTGGCATGAATCGAGTACGAATTTCTGAGCGTCAGCTAACGGCGTGAGTGGCACGCCGTCGGTCTAGCACAAGCCTTCGCGCCGACAGATCTCGTTTAGAAATTGGCGAAACTCGGCACCCAAGTCATCGCGCATGAGGGCGAATTCAACGGTCGCTTTGAGGTAGTCGATCTTTTTGCCAATATCGAAACGACCGTGTTGAAACAGGTAGCCGTAGACGTGCTGGCGCTCCAGCAAGATCGATATGGCGTCAGTCAATTGGATCTCGCCACCATGGCCAGGCTTGACGTGTTCCAGCGCTTCAAAGATTTCGGGCGTGAAGATGTACCGCCCCATAACCGCTTGGTTACTTGGCGCGACTTCTGGTTGCGGCTTTTCCACGAGGTCCAGAATTCGCACCAAATTGTCGGCACCCGGCGTCGATCGAGCGCATCCGTAATTTTTGATCTCGTCCATGGGCACTTCGCGCAGTGCAATCACCGACCGGCCCAGTTGATCATGGGCGTCGATCATGCCCGGCAAGACGCCGGAATCTTCTGTCATGATGTCGTCGCCGAGCATGACCACGAAGGGTTCATTGCCAACGTGTTGGCGAGCCACACTCACTGCATGGCCCAGGCCCTTCGGCTCACCTTGGCGTACGTAATGAATTTCGGCCAGTTCCGAAATCGCCATAATTTCTTTGAGCTGGTCAAAATTTCCCCGCTCGCTGAGGTAATGCTCGAGCTCAAACGTGCGATCAAAGTGATCTTCAAGAGAACGCTTGCCACGGCCAGT
>JAYWAI010000222.1:0-5064 GCA_043782545.1 Acidimicrobiia bacterium | reverse complement strand
GCGGATTAGAAGTCCGCTGCTCTATCCAACTGAGCTACCGGGGCAAGATCGTCACAGGATAGTGCGGCGATACTGCCAAACATGTTCGAAACTCTGATCGTCGACGCCGCTGGCCCCATAGGGTCTATCACGCTCAACCGTCCAAACCGCCTCAACGCCCTGAGCCGCCTCACGCTCGTCGAGCTTACGCAGGCAGCGAAATGGTTCGACGACCAGGCTCACGTCAAGGTCGTGATCGTCAAGGCCAACGGTCGAGCATTCAGCGCCGGCTTCGACCTCAACGATTTCACCACGCCTGACCCCGATGTCTCACCCCGCGACGCCGCGGATCTCGGACGTCTGATGGCCGAAGCCGTGACCAACATGCGGGCCATGACCATCGCCCGCATCCACGGCCATTGTGTAGGCGGCGGCTTGGTGCTCGCCGGCGCCTGCGACCTTCGGTACGCCACAGCCGACGCCACATTCTCAATTCCGGAGCTCGCCCTTGGCATCCCGTTGGCGTGGGGCGGCATCCCCCGCCTGGTCCGGGAACTTGGTCCGGCGGTCACCAAAGACATTGTGATGACGTGTCGCCCGTTCACGTGCCACGAAGCGCTCGCCCTGCGATTTATCAACGGCGTCGGCACCCCCGAGAACATCGACCACCAGATAGCCAACGCCGCGAACGCTCTCGGGCAACGTTCCAAACTCACGCTCGAATTAACAAAACGTCAAATCAATGCATGCGCAGAGGAACTAGTTTCCGTCGGTCGAAGTGTGAGCGACGCCGACACGCTCGTGGCCGCGCAACGCGACCCAGAAAGCCGCGCCGCTTCACTCGCCTACCTCGCCAGCCGCAACAGACAAAGCGGCCAACGAAGCGGCAAATAGAGCGGCCCGTAACGCCTACGAACTATGCGGTGAGTGCCTCAGCAAAACCGGCGAAAACGTCGGTGTGGTGATCCACGTCGATGTCGGTGTGCTGGACTGAAATCAACCACTGCTCATCGAGGCCAGGCGGCAACAAAATGCCGCGGTTTATGCCCCAAATCCACTGGGCATAAGCGATCGTGAGGTCCGTCGCCTTGTAGTCGCGGTAGTTTGTGACTGGCGTGCGTGACCACGTGATGCAACCCTTCGCGCCCATCTCAACGGTGTGCGCCGGCAGATCGTATTGGTCAATAATTGCCTGACACCCGGCCAGCATTTTCTTATTGCGAGCAAATGCTTCGTCAATGACTACCGGCGTCAATATTTCGCCGAGCACGGCTTGACACGCTGCCATCACGAGCGGGTTGCCGTTGTAGGTACCCAGATGTAGCACCGAGCCATCGCCCACCAAATTCATCACTTCTTTACGTCCACCGAAGGCCCCCACGGGCAAGCCGCCGCCGATCGATTTGGCCAAACATACGAGATCGGGTTCGACGCCAAACTTGCGCGTTGCGCCACCCCACCCGGCCGTAATGCCAGTTTTTACTTCATCGAAAATCAGCATGACGCCGTGCTTGCGCGTGATTCGCCGAACCTCTTGGAGGTAGCCAGGCAAGGGCAAACAGATGCCGATATTTTCCATCACAGGCTCAACAATGAACGCCGCAATATCGCCGCGACCGAGCACTCGATCGAGCGCTTCAGGATCGTTGTACGGAATCACCAGCGTGTCTTCCAGAATGTGCACCGTGAGACCTTTGGTAGCCGGCACGGGCGTCGGGCGGTCGGCGGGGCCGGCTTTGTCCAACGGTGGCTTCATCGACACCATGACCTCGTCGTGATGGCCGTGATAGCCGCCTTCGACCTTCACGATTTTGTTCCGCCCGGTGAACGCCCGAGCCACGCGAATAGCATCCATCGTGGCTTCTGTGCCCGAGTTCGTGAAACGCCACGAAGGCAAACCAAACCGTGCGGCCAAATTTTCTGCCACGTCGGCATTGGATTCGCACGGGGTCACAAACAGTGTGCCCTCTTGCAACTGCCGGGTAACGGCGGCGACCACAAGCGGGTGGAGGTGGCCAACAAACAGTGCGCCATAGCCCATG
Organism: Acidimicrobiia bacterium; assembly: GCA_043782545.1. Classification (GTDB taxonomy): domain Bacteria; phylum Actinomycetota; class Acidimicrobiia; order Acidimicrobiales; family JBBRKR01; genus JBBRKR01. The sequence goes on along the minus strand of JAYWAI010000222.1, from coordinate 3,043 downwards.
TTGAAGTCGATGAAGTGGTTGCCATCAATGTCCTCAAGCCATGAGCCCTTGGCTCGTTTGGCCACAATGGGATGTGGGTCGTAGAACTGGAATGAGCTGGGCACCCCCATAGGGAGTGACTTCTCAGCCCGGTGGTACTGGGCCTGTGATACCGGGGTGCGGGCAGAGTATTTCTCTGTCTCCGCGGCGGTAATTTCCTTCGCTCGTTGCACGAGCCGGCTGCTAACAACGGATTTCGTTGCGCTCATGGCACTTCCTTAATGGAATTCGTTGTGTAAAGCATACATGACAAAGGATTCTGTGTCGAGTCCCAAATGCTCTAAGATGTCATCTGCTGGTTGTGCTTGAATACAACCAGCAAGAACGCAGTTGGTCATGGTGGCCGTAGCTCAGTTGGCAGAGCGCCAGGTTGTGGTCCTGGATGTCGCGGGTTCAAACCCCGTCGGTCACCCCAACTACAGTTCGCTAGTCGCAAAAAAACAACACGCGCCTCTAGCTCAATGGCAGAGCAATGGACTCTTAATCCACAGGTTCTGGGTTCGAATCCCAGGGGGCGCACAAACTTTCCACAGCGCGGTTGCGGGCATTGTGAAGTCAACGATGCGGATCGACGGATCGCTGATGTACAATTCGATTTTCGTTCGATGTACAATCGGGGATGGACGTAGCGGTATCCGAACTGCGAGCAAATTTGAAGGTTTGGCTCCAACTCGTTCGGAGCGGCGAAACAATTGTCGTCACTGAACGGTCTACTCCGATCGCCAGACTTACCGCCATTGACTCGGTCGACGCCATCGAAGCACTCGTGGCTCAAGGGGTTATTTCCGCGCCGGGTTCGAGCGCTCGACCCAAAGCGCGAGGCGCCGCTCGAATCACGTCAAATGAATCAGCCTCCAAAATCGTTTCACAGCTCCGTCGTTAGAAATGTCGATCGTCTATTTCGACTCGAGTGCCCTCGTCAAATTACTGGTTGACGAGGTTGGGACCGACCTTGTCGTTGCATTGTGGGACTCCTGCGACGTTCCGGTGTCAAGCCCGCTGGCAGATGCAGAGGTTTGTGCCGCGCTGGGGTCTCTAGCCCGCAACCATGCGTTCTCTCCCCAGCGACTTCACAGCATCGTGCGCCGATGGGACGGGTACTGGGCGGCAATTCGTCGGGTTCACCTCACCGACGCGGTTGCTCACAACGCCGGACAACTCGCGATACAACGAAAGCTGCGTGGCGCCGACGCCCTCCATCTCGCCAGCGCCATGACGCTCGGACCCTATGCCACGATTTTTGCGGTGTTCGACAAGCAACTCCACGCCGCCGCAGAGGCCGAACACTTTGGCCTCGCCCCGGTGACTATTTGACCAACACCTGGGCGACCGAGAACACACGCCCACTCGCTAACCGAAGACACCAGAAGGCCCGTTGAATGCTCTTGACGTTATGCGACACTTTTCTCAGACGTCTCAACGTGGCGGGTTTTGTCGGACCGATCAACTAGGCGATGAGGTCAACCTCGTCAGGTCGGAGCGTTTTGAGACCGCCATCAAAAGTAGCGAGTCGGGCGTTGTGCGCCACGGCGACCTGAGCCAGATAGGCGTCCGTGAGTTGACGATGCCCTCGCACGGCAATCAGTGTTTCCGAACTATAGGCAAGGTCGTCTGGCCAAAATTCGTGGCGCTTGGATTGCTGCAATCCTTCGATCACGGCACTAGCTCGATCTGGGTCAGCAACGCGCAATGCGAAACGCAGAAGCGATCCTTGTGTACTGGGCGTCGTAGCAAAAGGACGCTGCCCGAGCCATTGCGACGCCAAGACATGACGAGGGTGTTCGAGGAAATGCAAAGCAATCAGAACGTTGGCGTCGAGCAGGACTCGCTTAATCGTCATGGACGGTTTCGGCTAATCGTCATGGACGATTTTACGACTCAGGAGTGGCGCACCACGGCACAGGGTCGAAGGTGACCACTTATCCACTCCACAAAGTTGACAAGGGAGCGACCACGATGCGATCACCAAACTCTCGTGTGTCCGTGCCCGTGTGCAGAAGAATCCCGCGATGGAATCTGGCGCCTAACGCGTCGCGCAAATAGGCCAGATGCCGTACATCTTCGCCCCGCACTGTCGCTCCAGATTTCACTTCGATGGCGACGACTCGTCCGTCGCGCCCTTCTAACAAGATGTCGATCTCACGTCCCTCGCGATCGCGAAAATGGTACGGCCGGGCCGCTACCTTCGCCCAACCGAGTTGTCGCCAAACTTCGCCTATAACAAAATTTTCGAGCAGTAGGCCAACAGCAGCCTCAGATCGCTCGAGAGACGCTCGCGAGAATCCAGCAAGGTGGGCCGCTATACCGGAATCAACAAATATCAACTTGTCACGTTGCGTAGCTCGTTTCGTTGACGTAGTCGCCCAACCGTTGAGCCGTTTAACCAGGTACACCTCCTCGAGAAGCGCCACATATCGCTCAACTGTTTTGGCCGGCACGACCAACGCTTCTGCAACGTTTTGAATACTGATCGGCGTTGCCATGCGACCCGCAAGCAGCGCTAGCATCCGCACCAAATCAGGTCGGCGCTGAATTTCTGAGAGCTGCGTTATGTCGCGATCGATCAGGTCATCGAGATACGCCGCAAAAAACTTGGCTCGTCGCTCTGGCGTTCGCTTGACCGCTTCTGGGTAGCCGCCAACAAGTGCCTTCTCGACGTATTCCGATCTTGTAAGTTCAGACGAAAATCGAGGAAAAGGCCTCTCGGCGAACGCGTGGTCAATGAATTGTTCGACTGTCGCGGTCAATTCTCCTTGTGAGAACGGCCACAACTCAAGGGTTTCGCTTCGGCCTATAAGCGAATCTGGAAGGTGGCGCAACCCGAGCAGTCTGGCGGACCCGGTGAGAAGAAATTGGCCGGGCCGGTCGTCGGCATCGACGGCCGCCTTAATCGACACCAGCAATCCGGGAGCCCGTTGAATTTCGTCGACAACAAGCAGTCCGTCATGTCGAACAAAAGATTCTGGGTCACGCCTTGCCGCCTCAAGTTCGGTCGGCCGATCCA
>JAYWAI010000221.1:0-5068 GCA_043782545.1 Acidimicrobiia bacterium | reverse complement strand
ACAAAATTGCCATCGAATCCCTCGAAGTAGGCGATGAATTCGTCGTGCGTCCCGGCGAAAAAGTGGCCACCGATGGTGTGGTCGTCGATGGCATATCGGCCATCGACGCGTCGCTGGTGACCGGTGAGCCGGTGCCGGTCGAAGTAGGTGTTGACGCTGAAGTAATCGGTGCCACGATCAACGTGGGTGGGCGTCTCGTGGTTCGAGCTACGCGGGTCGGGGCTCAGACGGCGCTAGCGCAAATTGCGCGGCTGGTCGAAGAAGCCCAGACGGGCAAGGCACAGGTGCAACGACTCGCAGATCGCGTGGCGGCAATTTTTGTGCCGGTGGTCATTGGATTGGCGATCCTTACAGGAGTTGGCTGGTTGGTTCTGGCCAAAAACGCCTCAGCGAGCGTGGCGTTTAGCTCGTCGGTAGCGGTGTTGATCATTGCGTGCCCTTGCGCTCTTGGGCTGGCCACGCCAACTGCGTTGATGGTCGGCACCGGCCGCGCTGCTCAATTGGGCGTCATCATCAAGGGCCCAGAAGTTCTGGAATCAACGCGTGCAGTTGACACGATCGTGTTGGACAAGACCGGCACGGTGACGACCGGGAAAATGACTGTCGTACGTGTCATTGCCGCAGGCGGCGAAGATACCCGTGACGTGCTCACGATTGCGGGGTCCCTCGAAAACGCGTCGGGACACCCCATTGCGCTCGCGATCGCTCAACACGCCGCGCTCACCGTTGGGTCGTTGCCGCCCGTCGAGGCGTTTCATTCGTCCGACGGTTTGGGCGTCACTGGAATAGTCGGCACGCGGGCCGCGGCAATCGGTCGGCAACGGTTTATCGTCGATCAGTCGATGACAGTCAGTGATGAATTGGCCTGGATCGTGGGCGAAGCGCAGCAGCTCGGCCAGACGCCTGTTTTTGTGGGTTGGGACGGCGCGTGCCGTGGAATTGTGATCGTGGCCGACACGATTAAGCCGACCACCATTGAAGCTATCGACGGACTGCGAAAGCTTGGTTTGCGACCGATTTTGCTCACTGGCGACAACACTCGCGCTGCTGAGGCGATCGGCCGGCAGCTCGGCATCGATGAGGTGATCGCCGAGGTATTACCAGGGGAGAAGGTTGATGTGATTAAGAACTTGCAGTCACAAGGGCGCGTGGTGGCCATGGTGGGCGACGGCGTCAATGATGCCGGCGCCTTGGCGCAAGCAGATCTTGGGCTGGCGATTGGCACGGGCACCGATGTCGCCATCCAAGCCAGCGATCTCACGTTGGTGCGCGGCGATCTACGGGCAGCAGTAGACGCGGTGCGGTTGGCGCGGCGCACGCTTGCGGTCATTAAGGGCAACTTGTTTTGGGCGTTCGCGTACAACGTTGCCGCCTTGCCTCTGGCTGCCACTGGGCGCCTGAACCCGATGATCGCTGGCGGCGCAATGGCGCTTTCGAGTGTGTTTGTGGTGTCAAACAGTTTGCGATTACGGACGTTCACTTCGTCGATTCAGCGGGCGTGACGTGGCTGGCTACGACATGAAAAAGGACGATATTGGCAAGCGACTCGCCCGAATCGAAGGCCAAGTTCGGGGTATCGCGAAAATGGTCGACGACGAGCGGTATTGCATAGATGTGCTCGACCAAGTCGCGGCGGTCACGGGGGCTCTGCAGAAGGTGTCGGTCGGCTTGTTACATGAGCATTTGCAACACTGCGTCGCTGACGCGGTGCGCAAAGGCGGGCCAGAGGGCCAGGCCAAAATCGACGAAGCGACTACCGCCATCTCTCGCCTCGTCCAGGCCTAGCTTTGTACCATCGGGCAGTTGTCAAGTTTTGGCTGTCATTCTGCCTTGTGCGAGGTATATTCGCTGTCATGAGTTCTCCGGCGAATTGGCATCCAGATCCTGACGGACGTGTTGGTGCAAGACCGGATTGGTTATTTTGATGTTTGGCTCGTTTGCCTCGATCGCCTCGTTTCACATCCACAACTGATCAGCGGGATTCGGGCTAGCTTTCGCTGCATGAGCCAAGCAACGAACCCCGTGGTCGACCTCGGACACGGTGTCACGATCACCTTTTCGTTTCCAGGTCGCAACGAAATTTCGGCCTCACTCGAGTGGCTGGGCGTGTCGCTGGTGAGCGGCACCCTTAACCCCGCCGCAGCACATCTCGCCGACCGTGTCGACGACGCGCGAGTGCGCGCCGATTGCGGAATCGATGTTGATTTCCTCACTGGCGTGGTGACGTGGAGCGGTGACGTTGCTCTGGCGGAGGGTTCAGGTGTCACCGAAAAGTGGGTCAACATCTTCAATATTTCCAACGGGGCGTTGCTGAATTTCGATCCGGCGGTCGGCGAGATCGCCGACAGCGTCACGGTGAATTTTCCTGTCGTCACGAGCGCCGAGTGGTCCTCGTCGGTGTTGTCATCTCCAACAGTGGTCAGAATTCATGTCGCCGACGGCTGGCGCGAGTTGGCCAATGTGGGGTCAATTGTCAAGAGCGAAATGTTCGCCGCGTATTCGCCATTCACGTTCAACGTTGTGGCCTGTTGTGGCCAAACCGAGCCGGGTCAGCCGGGTTTGTATGGTAATCCCAACTCGGTATGGTTCAACATATTTTTTGGCATCTACCAACTGGACTGCGCGAAGGCTGACGGGTGGACTCGTCCGTTTGCCTATGAGTCGGCCAACGGCGTGAATTCTCAGCCGCACCACGAAGACATTGTCAGACTCGGCAAATCAGACTGGAACTGGTTTTCGAATTACGTGTATGGGGTGCCGCATGATGAGTGCGCGAAGTACAGCGCGATCGACATGTCGACGATTACTTTCACTCCCCAAACGACGCTCACTCTTGGCACTAGCCAATGGCATCACAGCACGTTTAGCGGTATCGAAGTCGTGAGCGCCTATGAGTCCAACGCTGCGGGCGCCGGTCAACTGGTCGACAACTGCGTCATTTCTCCCGTGTGGCGTGAGTCATTTGGCCTGCCGTCACCGCAGTCAAACTTCTCCGCGAGTTTCATCCCAACGACGTTGATGGCCAGCGTCGATATGGCGTATTGGGAAGACGATGACGCGTTTCACACTGTCGTTTTTGGCGGCACGTCTGCGGTGGACTCGCCTGTGGAATTCATCACGGCCCAGTTGGCGGCTACCCGGGCGATCATTGCCACTTCATACCCGCAGCGAGGATTCCCTACGATCTGACCATGGCTACGGCGTCGAGATAGGTAGGCGTGGAATGCCCCTCGGGGCAACGGTTGATCGCGATGTGGAGAGCTTCGAGAGATTGAGAATAATTCTCGCTATTGATGGTTAGGCGGCACAAGGCCAGCCTGGCGCGAAGCTCGTAGTACCGATTGTCTGTGGCGACGGCCAGATCTATGGCCCGTCCAAGATCGGTGAGAGCCGATTGGTGCGCGGCAGATTTCATGCCATCGTCGCCTCCGAGCGCAGCGGCGACGGTGAGCTCGGCACGCATCCTGTACAACTCAACGTCCCAAAAAGGTTGCCCGTTTTCTTGCGATGAAACGAACCCGCCATCCAAAACGAAGAGAGCGGTGCCTATGTCACCAGCGGCCCATAAGGCCTCTGCCACACGAGACATCAGGGGGACGGAACCTCCCTGGTTGCCGGTCGAACTGCAAATGATGCTGGTGTCCAAAATCTCTGGAATATGTTGCGTGTCCCTCGAAATGACGGTGAGTTCGGACAGCTCGAAAATTCGCGCTACTCCGGCGAAAAACGCGAAACCTTGGTCTTGACTCAGTTCGCGTGCCTCGGCCGCGGTCGCGAGAGCAGCAGCCGATTCACCGCGGGCCCATTCGACGGTGCACCGAAAGAACAACGCGTACGCCACGTTGAAGGGCTGATCGAGCGTTCTGGCCAATGCCACGGAATCGTCAAGATGCCGCCATGCTTGATCCACGAAGCCCTGCAGAAGCAGCGACCAGCCCGCGAACATGTGAGCAGCCACTCCGTGGTCAGTACCGAATTGTTGCGCAATGTAGCGATGCCGTTCCGGGTTGTAGACCGCCAGCGCTCGACGCGCCGCCTGCAACGATTCGGCTACCCGACCTTGGTACAGCAATGGTTGCGCCGTGGCGATCTGCCCGAGGAGTTCGAGCGAGTCGTCCTGATGTCGGTGAGCGATTTCCAGAATTCGTTTGGCCAACTCGGCACCATGTTCGATGTGGCCGCGATTGGTGGCGTAAATCGAGAGGCCTGCTGTTGCCTCCGCCACCCCGTACTCGTCACCAATGCGTTCGCACAGGTCCCGAACGCGTTGATACGCCGTTTGCGTGGCCGGGTCGGAGTAGCCCTGCGCGTCGATTACGGCGGAGCCCATGGCGAGTTGCAATTCGATTTCCCGACGGTCGCGGTCGAAGCTTTCGGGTAGCTCGAGCGAGAGTTCGATGCTGCGTTTGAAATGCACGACCGCTTCTTTGAAGCCCGACCGATCGGCAGCCTCATAGGCCGCTTTCGTGTAGAACTCCATGGCGTCAATGACCAAACCAGCTTGGTCGTAATGGCGGGCGAGCACTTCGTGGGCCACATCGATTCCGGTTCGCTGATGATCTCGAAGGGCGGTGGCAATACCGCCATGCACACTCTTGCGAGTGCGTCGCAAAAGTGACTCGTAGGCCGCCTCTTGCACTAGTGCGTGCTTGAAAATGAAGGTCGGCTGCTTTCGAGACAGGTCTTGGAATATCAGGTCGCTGTGCACCAGCGTGTCGAGCGCGTGGGCCAATGTCGGCGAGCTATGGTCCACGACGTGCGTCAGGAGGTCGACCGTAAATTCACGTCCGATAACTGAGGCGTATTGCGCGACCGATTTTGCCGGGCCGAGCCGGTCTAACCGTGCCATGACCGACGCTTGAAGTGACGAGGGCAACTCCAGGCCGACCGTTTCGTCTGACTGAGTCCACGAGTTGCCGGCGGCGACGAGTTGGCCAGATTCAAGGGTGTTTCGCAAAATCTCTTCGACGTACAAAGGGATGCCGCCGGTGTCGGCCAAAATTCGCTCGATCACGCCTTTGGGTAGATCCCGACCGTTCACCATTGACGTGACGAGTTCCAGGCTTTC
>JAYWAI010000220.1:0-5089 GCA_043782545.1 Acidimicrobiia bacterium | reverse complement strand
GCTCACAATTGGTTCGGCGGCAATGTCAAAGGCACCTTCGGCCACGAGCATGTGTTGCCAGAAGTCACCTAGGCCGCGTTCACGCCATACCTCGGCGGCTAGTGCGTTGTAGGCCTTGCCTTTTGCCGCTGATTGCTTGGCCCAAATGGCACCGCCGGGCGATGCCAAATGGGCGTCGGAAATTTGGTCGACCTTGGACACTTTTATGGTGCGACCATTGGCGTACGCTCCCCGACGTGCCGCAGCCCACCAGCGGCGTTGTAACGCCGGCGCTGACACCACGCCGAGCACGACTTTCGGAGCGCCGCCGGTGGGAACGTGTTGCAGCGCGATCAACGTGGCCCAAATCGGAACGCCCTTCACGAAATTGGACGTGCCGTCGATCGGGTCGATAATCCAACGATATTCTGCGTCCTTGGGGCCAAGGAGCCCTTCTTCCTCACCGAGCACCGCGTGATCGGGATTCTCGAATTTGAGAATGTCACGCAGAGCCGATTCGCATTCGCGGTCGGCCTCTGTCACTTCGGTGTTGTCGGCTTTGTGGTCCACGGAGAAGTCGCGACTCTCATAGTGGTTGTAGGTGATGGCGTCGGCAATATCAGCAAGCTGCAGGGCCAACTCGAGTTGGCGAAAAAGTGATACTCGTCCGGTAGGGGCCATCGATGAAAACTAGTGCTGCAGGGTGGCGTCGGCTCAGCCCACGCCACTGGGTCACACCGGGATGAGCGATTCGACGACTCGAGCCACCAAACCAGCGGCATCGAGCCGGTAGCGATGATGTATCGATCGTGGGGTGGCGTGCGCAATGAACTCAGTCGGCAGGCCGGCGATCGAGACTTTGCTGGATGCGCCGAGCGTCACCAGGTGCTCGCGAATGGCCATACCCACGCCGCCATCGGCGATGCCGTCTTCGGCCGTGAGCACTAGCCCGTGAGTGGCAGCGTCGGCCAGCATGGAGGGGTCGAGGTGGCTGGCGCAGCGAACGTCCCACACCGTGGCTTCGATGCCTTGTTGGGCCAGCGTGTTGGCTGCCTCGAGGCAGGGGCCGAGCAATTTTCCAACTGCCAAAATGGCCACATCGCGACCAGTTCGCCATTGACGGGCGTTGAGGCCAGAACCGAGTTCGTGTTCGTTGATCTGACGGGCGGTGCCGTTGGGCCATCGAATACACACCGGCCCTGTGGTGATCTCCAGGGCGTCGTGCAACATCAGCGCTAACTCTTGGACAGATGAGGGTGCCAACACCGTCATACCGGGCACTTTGATCATGAGCGCAAGGTCGTAGACACCGTGGTGGCTGGCACCGTTGTCCCCAGTAATTCCGGCGCGGTCCAGGCAAATTACGACGGGCAATTTGTGAAGAGCAACGTCATACACGACGTTGTCCCACGCCCGATTGATGAATGTGGAATAGATCGCCACAACTGGTCGGAGGCCACCCATGGCCATTCCCGCCGCCGCGGTGATGGCGTGTTGTTCAGCGATGCCAACATCGATGAACTGATCAGGGAATCGCTCCTGGAAAGGTATGAGGCCAGTAGGGCCAGGCATCGCTGCGGTGATGGCACGGATGGCTTTGTTGTGTTCGGCGGCTTTTATCAGCGCGTCGGAAAATGCTTCCGTGTACCCCGTGATGGCCGATGGCGGCGGGCCTTCGACGAGATCAAATGGCGATGCGTCATGCATGTTTTTTTCATCGTCGTCGAGCGCTGGCTGATACCCCTGGCCTTTGTTGGTATGCACGTGCACGACGATTGGGCCGTTAAGTTTTTTGGCGTTGCGAAAAGCTGCTTCGAGCGCTTCGATGTCATGTCCGTCAATGGGCCCGGTGTAGCGCACGCCGAGTGCCTCGAAAAATGCGGGCGGCTCCCACATCTCGCGAATGGCTGCTTTGGCGGAACGCACGGCCCGTTCGGCCGCGCCCCCAAACATCGGTAGACGTTTCACCCACGTCTCGAAGCGATGCTGGCGTTCCATGTAGACCGGGTTGAGACGAATCTTGGTGAGCCCTTTGCTGAGTAGGCTCACGGTGGGGGCGTAGCTGCGGCCGTTGTCGTTGAGCACGATGATGACTTTGCGTTTGCTGGCACCCAGGTTGTTAATGGCTTCGTATGCCATGCCACCGGTCATTGAACCATCGCCCAAAACAGCAACCACCAGCCCGTCATCACGGTTGTGTTCGCGGGCCACCGCCATGCCGTAGGCGTACGACAGCACCGTCGAGGCGTGGCTATTTTCGATAAAATCGTGCGGGCTTTCGGCCCGGCTGGGGTAGCCCGACAACCCATCTTCTTGGCGAAGCGTGTCAAACAAATCAGTACGGCCGGTGACCATTTTGTGGATATACGCTTGATGTCCGGTGTCCCACAAGATGGCGTCTCTAGGAGATTCGAAGACTCTATGTAACGCCAAGGTGAGCTCAACAGCGCCCAGGTTGCTGCCAAGGTGGCCACCGGTTTTGGCCACTGAAGCCACGATGAAATCACGGATCTCGTCGGCCAGTTCGACGACCTCGGGTGTTGTGAGGCGGCGAAGGTCGGCTGGGGAATGTATTGCGGCCAGCTTGCCGCTGTGAGGCACGGAGGGGGACATGCGCTGCCTACGCTAGCCGCCGTGTGGCCGTAAAGTGTTCACATGACGGTCGACAAATCAGATTTGGAAGCTCGACAACGCGTCCAGGGATGGCTATCGCACCAGGCCAACGCGTGCTCGTTGATGGGCTCGGCGGTCTACGGGCATCTCATGGCCGTGGCTGCTGCGGATGTGAACGACGGTGGTCCGTGCTGGGACGTACTGCAACACGGTGCCTCTGAACGATTTGGCAATGCCGTACCGCTGAGATTTTTCGGCGCCATACATCGCGTTGCCTTGCGTGGCGACGCGCCCGATTTGGCCGTTCACTATGAGTCCTGCGGAGGGTCATTCGTTGATCCGATCACCAGCGCTGAGGCGTTGCTGAACACTGTGGACACATGGAGCAGCGAACTCATTGACCAACTGAATCAGGGTGTCCAGACAAACGAGGTACAGCGGTCTGCCGCTCTCATGCCGGCTTTGGTGCACATCGGTCGATCCACTGGATTGCCGATCAGGCTGCTCGAGCTGGGCACGTCGGGTGGGCTCAATCTCCGACTGGACAAATTTTTTTACACCGGCATTGATGGCCAATGCTGCGGCAATGCCGACTCGGTGTTGGCGTTTGGGCCCCAGTTTCACTCACCAGTGCCGCTAGCTGGCGCGGTGCAAATAGCCGAGCGGGCCGGGTGTGACCCGCACCCGATCGACCCATTTTCGACAGCCGGTTACGACCTGTTGCGGTCGTTCTTGTGGCCCGACCAGACCCAGCGGCATCAACGGCTACGAGCGGCAATCGATATTGCCGCGAACTATGAAGCCGACGTTCGCCAGTCGACCGCCATCGATTTCTTGAGCGAACAACTGTCGACGCTGACGCCCGGCGTCGCAACGGTGGTTATGCACTCGATTGTGTGGCAATACATCGACAAATCCGAGCGAGCGTTGATCACCGCGCTCATCGAATCAGCGGGTGCTCGGGCGTCGGCCGCGGCGCCGATTGTGTGGTTGACCATGGAGCCCCAGTCGAGCGCGGCACTGTTCCCCCACGTGTCGACGCGGTCGTGGCCGGGCACTGGAGAACTCGAGCACCTGGCGGAAGTTGGCTTTCACGGCGAGTTTGTACGTTGGCTGAATTGACGGCGGGGTCACGCGTCGATTCCCTCAGCCGGGATCGACGTTACGCGTTGGCAGCCGTTGGACCGAGCGTGGCATTGACCTGTGTCTGGCTCGCGCTTAACCCAGTTTCTACCGACATTGCTGCGCATCGATTTCGAGTGGCGTGGTGGCAACAAGCCAGAGGGTCCGTGTGGAATTTCAGCTGGTTCGAAGGCCATCACACGCCGGCCTACAGCGTGCTGGCGCCGATTCTCGGGAGCATTCTGGGTGTGCGTACATTGGCCGTGGCGGCCGTGATTGCGGCTGTCGTGGCATTTGCGGTTTTGGTGAGTCTTGAGCCCCATCGGGCCGTTGCCGTGCTGTGGTTTTCGTGCCTGGCGCCGGTGAGTGCCTTTACGGGACGCATCCCCTTTGCTCTTGGATTTGCGGTGGGAGTGTGGGGGCTCGTGGGGGCGCGGCAGCCAGGCTGGCGAGGCGTGCTCCTGGGCGGCGTGCTCGGTGGTCTTACCGCTCTCTGTAGCCCCGTGGCGGCCGCGTTTTTGGCGTTGGCCTGTGGGGCGTGGCTGGCAGACGCATGGTACCGACAACGAGCGAACGCACACCCGCCCGAAACCGCCAAGCCCCTTGTCGTGATCCCCTCAGGCGCCGTCGCGGCAGGGTTCGCGGCACTATTTGTGGCCGCCGTTTTGATGACAACGTTCCCTGAAGGAGGCGTGTTTCCGTTTCCGTTGACGGCATTCGCTCCAGCCGCGGCGGCGTCGATGATTGGCGTGGCCATCGTGCGCCGAGTCAACACGGTGTCGATGGCGTTGGTGTTGTTTTTGGCGATGTGCGCTGCGGCGTTTGCGATCGACTCGGCTGCCGGGGCCAACGTGGTGCGTCTGGGCACGATGGCGATTGGTCCTGCGGTGGCGCTGTATGCCGTGGGCGCTAAAAAATGGTTGGTCGTGTTGGCCGTTCTGAGCGTCTGGTGGGCGTGGTGGCCAGTGCATTTCAGCGCGAATGACCGGGGTGATGTCAGCGCTACTCCAGCGTTTTACCGACCGTTGCTCGATGCGCTTGATGCTCGTCAAGCAAGCTCAGGAGTGGAACGCGTTGAGGTGCTGCCGGTGCTGACCCACACGGAGGCCTGGGTCGTGGCGCAACACACGCCGATTGCGCGTGGTTGGGAGCGCCAGATCGATCGAGATCGCAATGCGATTTTGTTTCGTTCGACTCTGTCGCCAGCGCAGTTCCGTGAGTGGCTCGATGACAATGCGGTGGCGCTCGTGGCGGTGCCAATCACTGCCCCGCTCGACGAGGGTGCCAAGAGCGAGATGCGAGTTATTGAGCAGGCTCCGTCATTTCTGAGCGAGGTGTGGCGTAACGCTGACTGGCGGCTCCTGGCCGTCGACAA
>JAYWAI010000219.1:0-1915 GCA_043782545.1 Acidimicrobiia bacterium | reverse complement strand
TGTTCATTTTCATGGAGTACCCCGGTAACACTTTCGTGAAATCCCTCGCCGTCATGGTCGGCGTGTTCGACCTCATCTACATCATCGCCCTGGCCCGTCGCCTGCAACTCGCCAGGACCACATGAGTGAAAGACACGGCGGGGGAGTGCGCGGTATTGTCCGGGATTCCCCAGATCAGCCCCCTAGATGAACGGAGCCTTTATGTCGTACGTCGTTGATTTTGTGAACGTGTCGGAGATCGGACTGGAGTCGTCTCCTGTTTCTTCTGCTCTGGCTGGTTTGCGAGCGCACGAGGCTCGCTACTACAAGAACAAATACGACCACATATTTACGGTGGAGCCAGCTGCAAAAGCCAATGTAGTTGTTGACTACGTGCACAACATTCTCAAGACCGAGCGCGACATCGTGATCGCATCGCGGCCGCTGGAAGTGTCGTCGTTTGCAGTCGAAAATCTCCGAATGGCATACGTGTTCTATGAGAGCGGCTTAGCCATCAATGTGATGTACACCATCGAGGACGCCAAGAAGCGAGCCGTCGGATTCAAGCTGTCCGTCGGCATGGACATCCCCGACGAGTTAGCCACAAAGTTCAAATTCGCAACACAGAAATCGAAACTTGCGGGCATTGTTCGCGGGTCGTACTTCGTGATCAAAGGCGAGTATTAGTCGCTTGTCTCCCCGGAGAATCCGCCGAGACAAGCCTTCGTTGCGCCTACTGACACAGGTAGAGTCTGAGGACTGACTAGGGGAGTGAGTGATGCAAGACCGCTGGATTACTGATTGGGATTTCAACGCGAGGTTTCCGTTGCTGACGCGAGCCAACGCCGGGGAGGTATTGCCCGATCCGGCTAGCCCGCTGGGGTGGTCGTTCGTGTGGCAGGCCGCCACCCTCAAAGGTTGGCGCGACGCCAGCATCCATGACTTCGTGTCGGTTACCGAGGATGAACTCGACGAGGAGTACCCAGCTGTCGTGGGCACCCATGGCGGCTACATGTTTATCAACGCCTCGGCCACACGGATTTTTGGCGTGCGCGGCCCCGGGCTGACCCCGGAAGCAATCGACTTTCTCTACTTCGGCGACCACCCCGACACACCTCCGTACGTGCCAGAAGACTGGCACGAAAACGCGGAGATCACCGAAAAGCTTGGCGCTTGGATGGCTTCGGTTGTCATGACGACTGACCTACCCGAGTTGCGGGAGGACCGCGAATTGTCAGTGGCCTCTCGCACGAACCGTCCCGATCTGGGATCGTTAAGCGACAGCGAATTGGTGGCCTATGCCAGGTTGCAACAACCGCTGATCCGGCACCTATTTCGGCGGCATCTCGCGATGACCGCCGGCTCATCGATCGGGCCCGGAATCCTCGGCGCGGTCGTGACCGCGATGGGCGACCCTGGCATGGCTATGCGGCTCGTAAGTGGTATCGGGGAAGTCGATTCGGCGGCACCCAGCCATGCACTGTGGGCGTTATCACGCCTCGACCAGAACTCACCGGAATACGCGACGGGCTTCACGCAATTTCTTCTCGATTTCGGCAGTCGGGGGCCAAATGAGTGGGATATCCGTTCTGACACGTGGGAGACAAAACCGGCTTTGGCCGAGGCGCTCATTGACAGAATGCGGGCCACACCCGACAGCGACAAACCGTTCGCTCGCAACGATGATCGTATCGCCGACCGCGAGCAACTCACGGCTCAACTCACCGAAGCGCTGGCCGGCGACCCGGCGACGCAGGGCCAATTCCTGGCGGGCCTGACATCGGCGCATGCGTATCTCCAAGGACGCGAGCGCGCCAAGACAAACGTGATCCGACCAATCAACGAAGTACGCGTTGCGTTTCGCGAACTGGGCCGTCGACATGGCTTTGATCGCAGTCGCGTGACGATGCTGCTCGACACCGAACTTGACGATTTC
>JAYWAI010000218.1:0-1918 GCA_043782545.1 Acidimicrobiia bacterium | reverse complement strand
AAGACTCAGTGCGACGCATCCGGTCCATTGCTTTGGTGCACGAAGCCATGCTGCGCGAGCCAGACGACGACGTGAGCATGGCCACGATCGTGCGATCGCTGTGCAAGATGATCGAAGAAAGCCTGGACGCTCCTGACCGGCCAGTGCGGATCGTGGTGGCTGGCGAAGGTGGTGCGTTGCCGGCCGATCGGGCCAGCGCGTTTGCCGTGGTGCTCAACGAACTCGTGCAAAACGCCGTCGAGCACGGGTTTCCCACCGGTGCCGCCCGAGTCGAAGTGCTATTAGGCATTAACGAAGGAAGCTCACTCATCCAAGTGACAGATCGAGGAGCCGGCCTGCCCGCAGGGTTTGATCTCGATACCAGTGCGGGTTTGGGATTGTCGATCGTGAGAACGCTCGTGCGCAGCGAACTCGCCGGAACTATCGACCTAACGACAAACGAGCCTGGCGTAATCGCCAGGCTCGTGGTGCCATCGAAATAAAAAGTTGGCTTTACGAAGCCATGGAGCGTTGCTGAGCTACCCACGAACGGCGCAACTTTCGGCGCTCATCTTCGCTGGTACCGCCCCATATTCCGGAATCTTGGTTGGTCTTCAAGGCGAACTCGAGGCACTCTTCACGGGCCTCGCAAGCACCACACACGCGTTTTGCTTGAGCAATTTGCTCAATAGCTGGCCCAGTGGTGCCGATGGGGAAAAACAAATCGGGATCAGTGTCGCGACAGGCGGCAAGATCACGCCAATCGTGCATATCGAGAGTAAGAGGAACCTGGAGCGCGACGGTCACCGGGGACAACCTTTCGTGATGTATTTCACAAGTGAGGGGGTACCGATTCCGGGGGGACGTCGTCGGCAAATGAAAAGTTAGACAATTCTGGGTAACAACGCAAGGGCCAACGGGGATGAAATAGGTCATTTGTCACAAAAAAGCCGTGGCGGACGCCTGAACCCATTAGATTGCGCCGCCGTGATGGTCATAGCGCACCGGGGAGCGTCCAAAGCGGCCAAAGAAAACACGGTCGAAGCGTTTCGGCTCGCCCACCTTTTGGGCAGCGACATGGTCGAGCTCGATGTGCGGCGAAGCGGGTCTGGATCCCTCGTCGTTCACCACGACGGTCACCTGCCCGACGGCCGAGCGATCATCGACACCCTCGACGGCGATTTGCCAGATGACTTGCCGACGTTGGCGCAAGCAATGGCTGCCTGTGAGCCAATGCTGGTCAACGTCGAAATCAAAAATGACGAAGAAGATCCAGATTTTGATCAGACCGATTCAGTGGCCGACGAGGTCGTGGCCTACCTCAAAGCCACTGCCCAGGGGCATCGCGTGGTCATTTCCAGCTTTCGGATCGAGACCGTCGACCGGGTCCGAGCGCTGGACTCAGAACTAGAAACGGCTTGGCTGGTGACGCTCGTCGAAGACCCAGCGGCCACCGTGACCACGCTCACCGAGCATGGTCATCGCATTCTGCATCCACATTGGACGGCCTGCACGCCAGCGCTATTTGAGATCACTAACGCGGCCGATGTGGCCGTCAACTGTTGGACGTGTGACCGGCCCGAAGTGATGACCGAGCTGATTGGCCTGGGTATTAGTGGGATTTGTACCAATGTGCCTGACGTACTGGTACGAGTTATGGCCGAAATCTCGGATCCAGGACGTTGATACAGTCCGGCACCCACCGGACACGCAACGAACGCACCTCGGCGACGGGGTCGCCATCAAGTTGGTAGGGGAATGGGTGCTCGCCGACCAAGGACAATTCCACATCGTGCATATCGGCTCGGTACACCACCTTGGGATGGTTACGGAGCTTCTTGCCTGACCCCAATGCCGACGCCGCAGCGCCCAAGAATTGAGTGATCGGCATGTCGGCAAAGCCCACCACGGCCAGCGGACGATCGAGGGAGGCATCCGG
>JAYWAI010000217.1:0-5104 GCA_043782545.1 Acidimicrobiia bacterium | reverse complement strand
GCGGGCGTACGGGGCGGCGCGGGTGGCACTGGTTCGGCAATGCCGGCTTGCGTGAATCGGCGGGCCAAATCGCCGTGACGACCAACCGGTTCGCCGCGTTGCCATGCCTGAATGATGGGAACTGCCTGAGTCGAAATGCGCATGAGTCGATACGGCGAGCCGCCCAACAACACGGTGCCATCGGCATAGGTTCGCAACGCCGGGTCGAACTTGAGCGTGAAATTTTCAGGCAGTGGCGAGGTCACAGCAGAGCGGCCTGTGCATTGGCAACCAGTTGGTCAAAGATACGTTTGCCGTTGGCGGCATTAGCGTCTGTGGCATCGCCCAGCACGCCATTTGGACTCACGGAAATCACTCCGCCTCTACGCAGTTCCGGCGTCAATTCACGCCACGATCCGCTGGCTCCGACAGGGCGATCCACACCAACGAATTCAGGCGCGAAGTGCAGCATCACTGACGTTTCGCCATGGCCCGCATGGGCATCTGGGTACCCGCTCAGAGTGTGCCACAACACGTGTTGGTGCCCGTCGTGCGTCAGCGTTTTTGCGGCTCGATCGATGGCTGGTTGGTTGCCGCCGTGGCCGTTGAGGAACATGATGCGCTCAAATTCGGGACCGGCCGAACGCACGATTTCGATGAGCACCAACGCCAGTGTTTCGGTGCCGATTGACAGTGTGCCGGGAAAGCCGGCGTGCTCGCCCGACGCCCCGATCGCTATGGCGGGAGCTACAACACAACCAGATATTTCGCTGGCGATCTGCCGAGCTACAGCAAAAGCAATACGAGTGTCTGTGTCGAGTGGGAGATGCGGGCCGTGTTGCTCGCACGAGCCCACCGGCACGATCAGCGTCGCGCCCAGCACAACCTGCGGCGACCACAACTCACCGAGTTCTTTCACAACGGGAGGTAGCCCCACGCAGTGAGTTGTTCCACAATCGCCGCAGCCGATTCAGCGGGGGTGAGTCGCAATTCTCGACGAGCTTTGGTAGTGGTGGCATTCGCTCCGGTGACGGCCAGCACTCGGTCTCTGGTGGTGCCGGTGGGCGGCGCGAGGTGCCGACTCGGCGGCCGGTAGGCACGAGTGCCCACGGGCTGGTCGGCAGCGGCCGTCGCCGAGGCGATCACGGTGATCGCACGTGATCGGGCGTCGATGACTGCTTTGGTGCTGGCCCGCCGCAATCGGGCCGCGCTCCCCTCCACACTCATCACTGCCGGGCCAGTTACGGCAAGCCGCTCGCGGGCGCCACGGTCGAGGCGACGCACCGCTGTCAGGGGCGCGAACGTTTCGATTTCAACCAGCCCAAGCGCCTGAGAAACGCCAACCAGCGCCGACAAGAAAGCGGGCACCGATCCGGTGGCGCCGTCGAGGCTGTAGTCGCCGCACCACACTGCGACGGCGTCACGAATCGCTGGCGCGATCAACGCCGCGGTTCCAAGACCCGAAGTTGCCACAGCGTCGATTCGGATGCCTGCATGAACGCCAGCGGCGAACGCTTCGCGCAACGCACTATCGGTACTGACGCCGCCCACGGTTATCGCCGTCACCGTGTCGCCAACAGCGTTCGCTTGTCGCAGCGCGCATTCCAACGCGGCTTGGTCGGCGAGCGAAAGTCCGTATTCGCGCTCGGACCAGGTGGCTCGCCCGCTGAGCGCGTCGACCTCGACCCGCAACGGCACCCACTTCACACAAACTGCGATCATGAGCGACTGAAAACCACGCCGTGGCCACCTTGGGGGTATGCCCACGAAATTGCGCCAGCTTTGTTGCACACCATGTAACAGGTGCCGCATTCGAAGCACTGCTCGTAGTTGAACAGCACTCCCCCGTTGGTCATGGGCACGAACAATTTTGCTGGGCAGGCCGTGACGCATTCCATAGTCGTGCAGCTCTTACACACGTCGCTGTCGACGATGATGTGAGCCTGATCACTGACGCGAAATTCGACGGTCGCCATGCGATCTTCGAAGCTTTGAATTGGCCAAGGTTTCATGCGTCGTGCCCCGGTTATCCGAACGACTTATTCGCCGAGAGGGCGTCTTTTATGACGTCGCGCAAATGAACGCCCGCACTCTTGAGCTCTCGGCGAAGCAATTTGCGTGCGCCCTGTTTCGGTGTCGGGTTGGTGACGGTGAACATGGCGTTGGCCACGTTACACACCACTTGCGGATATCGCTGCTGCATGCGTTCGCCCAAAATCAGCCCGGGCGCGCCACGCAACTTTTTGTGATCCGCCAGCGTGAAGTCGGCCTCCATGCGTTTGCGGTAGCCGCTCAACGTTCCCTTGGCCGTGGCGTCATTGCGGTCGACGGCCTCTACTGCGGTGGCGCCGGCGGCCATGCCGGAGCTGATGGCGAAGTTGACGCCTTCAAGCCAAAGGCCCGCAGCCAGGCACAGCGCGGCAGCGTCGCCAGCGATCATCAAGCCGTCGGCCACCATTGCTGGCATGTGGTCATAGCCGGCTTCGGGAATGAGATGAGCGCTGTATTCCTTGAGCTCGCCGCCTTCGATCAACGGTGCGATCGAAGGGTGGGTTTTGAGCCCGGCGATGATCTCTTCCGGCCGTTTTTTGGACGCCCCGAGTTCTTTGAGCGACAGCACCGCACCGATCGAAACCGTGTCGATGTTGGTATAAATAAATCCGCCACCGGCAATACCGCCGGTGCCGCCCACGATTTCGATGTCGACCCCGTCGGTGCCGCGCACGTTGAATCGTTGCTCGATGACGTCACGGGGCAGGGCCAACACTTCTTTCACGCCAAGTGTGAAATGGTCGCCAGAGAAGTTGGGGTACAGCCCACAGTCTTTGGCAATGAAACTGTTGACGCCATCGCACGCAATCACAACAGGGGCGGTAAGCGAGTCGCCGCGATCAGTCGTGACCCCCGTGACACGGCCATTCGTTTTCAACACGCCGGTCACCACGGTTGAACACACCACGGTCGCCCCGGCCCGCTCAGCGTGGCCAGCCAACCATGAATCAAACTCGGGACGCAACGTGGTACAACCGTTGTACGGCGGGCGTGCCCACGCGTCGGTGCGGTAATCGACGTTAAAACTTTGGGTGCCCGACAGCACCATGGTGGAACGTTTCGTGATCCAGCGCTGCACCGGAATTTCTTCCCACCAATTCGGAATCAGGGCGTCGAGAATACGGCCGTACACCACGCCGCCGTACATGTTTTTGCTGCCCGGGAATGGGCCGCGTTCGACGATGATCACTCGCTTGCCAGCACGAGCGGCCACGAGAGCGGCAGCGCTTCCAGCGGGGCCAGCACCTACCACGATTACGTCGGCGTCAGTCATGATCCCAGTTCCAAAATTTTGAGTAGTTCGACGATCACGCCGGACGCATCGGCCACGACGGCGAGATCGGCCATGGCCATCATGGGGCACGAGGCGTCGGTGTTGACGCTGATGATGTGGTCTGGTTGGCCAAGGCCCGTAACGTGTTGCACCGCGCCCGACACACCAAAGTTGATGTAGAGCCGGGGATCGACTGCGATGCCGGTGGTGCCGATTTGACGACTGAATGGGAGCCAACCCAGATCGGTAATTACACGTGTTCCGCCCACTGAAGCCCCGAGTCTTTCGGCCAGGAACCTGAGTGCCTGAACTGCATCGCTGGTGCCAAGACCGATGCCAGCGCCAACGATTCTGGGGGCTTCGGCGAGGTCCATGGTGGCTGGGTCGGCAGGCAAGGATTCAAGCAACTTGACAGATGTGTCAAGTTGTTGGGGCGTGATAGTCGCGACCACGTTTTCGTTGACAGACGTCATGCCTAAGCCGTGTTGCAATACCGCGATGGTTGGTCCGTCGACGCGAAAGGTTTCTTGGCTCAGGCCACCAAAGCGGGCAGCGGTGACGGTCGTTGTATCGAAGGCAACCACGTTGGAGCGCAACGTCGCGCTGAGTGCCACGGCCAAATGCGGGGCCAAATCTCTGCAGTCGGGCGATCCGGGGAGCACGATCATGTGCTCGTCGCGCAGTGAATCGACGAGTTCCGTCGCGCTTGAAGCGGCGTCGAACTGCTCGATATGAATTTCGATAACTCGGCCATGAGCAAGCGCAACGGCATCAGTCGCACCAAGACATCGCTCGCCATTTCGGACAGTCACAACGGCACATGCCACGCTCGTAGGGCTCATAGCGCTCATAACGAGGCACCGACACGACTGCCGTCGATCACGGCGGCGTGAGCGCGGCGCGGAGCCACACAATCGCCCACCCGTTGGACGGAAACACCAGCGGATTGGAGCTCGAAATACAACGACTCGACGGGAATCATGGGCACGCAGAGCACTACCCAATCGTAGGTGTGCGGAGTGGTCGAGCCCGTCGGGTGGTGCATGAGTTGCAAGTCGATGTCGCCGTCGTGAGTGGCCGCCGCACCCATGGGCACCATGTCAGTGGTCTGCGCAATACCCTTGGAAGCAGCTCGCATACACCAACCTTCCATGTCGAGCGTGATGCCCAGATCCTGCCCAACCACCATGCCGTTGGTGATCACTTCGACCGAGCAACCGCGATCGGCGAGGAGCTCGGCGATCGACGGAGCGTGATGGAAACCGAGCTCGTCGAGCACCGCGACGCGCCCGGCTGGGTTGGCATCGCCGCGCAACACGTCGAGCACATCCACGATTCGTTCGAGGTCGCTACTCGCCCACCACGGGCGACTTGGTGCGGCACCGGTGGCGATCACAACGTGGTCTGGTGCGTGGCTGCGCACCACACTGACCGTGGCGTCGGTATCGAATTGAAACTTGACCCCAAGCGACGTGCAGGCGGTCATTTGGTTGCGCACGATATCACCAAATTCTGCACGGTTCGGAATCGATGCGGCGTGACGCACCTGGCCCCCGGGGAGTGATTCGCGCTCAAGCACAGTGACGTTGTGGCCGTGTTCGGCGGCGCTGATTGCCGATTGCAAACCACCAGGGCCCGCGCCGATAACAAGAACGTTTTTCGGTTTTGAACTCAGCATGATGGGCGACCGAAGTGACTCACGACCGGCGTCAGGATTCTCGATGCACCCAAGCCAACGATTGAGCCCCATACGCCCAACGCACTCCTGGTTGCAACTCAAGCACAGGCGGGTGGCTTCTG
>JAYWAI010000216.1:0-5131 GCA_043782545.1 Acidimicrobiia bacterium | reverse complement strand
CCACAAACCCCGCGGCCGAAATATCATCATGACAACAAGGGCGAGACCAAACCAGAAGAATCGGCTGTTGTTCAGAAAACGCAGCCGTTCCGGGATATAGCTCACCAGGAAGGCACCCAGGATTACACCAGGAATATTTCCCGGCCCGCCTAACACCACCGCGGCGAGGAACAAAATCGAAAGTTGGAGATCGAAGTTACCTGGCGCAATCGAAGTCGCGTTGCCGGCGTAGAGCGCTCCGGCGAGGCCTCCGATAGCAGCACCGATCGCGAAAGCCCACAACTTGAACTTGAATGTCGGCACCCCCATGATTTCTGCCGCGTCTTCGTCCTCTTTGATCGCCATCCAAGATCGCCCCACCCGCGAGTGCTCAAGCCGGCGCAGAAAAAACACAACCAGAATCACTATGGTCAGCCCCAGCCAAAAATAGTGTTTTGGCGATAATGGCCCGAATTTGATTGACCCGATACTCGGCGGGCGCTTAATTTTGCTCAGGCCCTCAGCTGCACCCAACCAATCAAGCTTTTCTGCCAACAGCCTGATGATTTCGCCAAATCCGAGCGTGACGATGGCCAAATAGTCGCCTCGAAGCCGCAACGTCGGCGCACCAAGTATCACCCCCGACAGCATCGACACTGCGATCGCGATCGGCACACAGACAAGCCACGGCAAGTTGGCGTGCCTTGAGCTCAACACGCCCGTGGTATACGCACCAACGGCGTAAAATCCGACATAGCCCAGGTCGAGCAAACCTGCCCACCCCACCACCACGTTCAGCCCAAGCGCCACAAGCACATAGATGATGACGCTGCTCCCGAGAAGCGTCATGAAGTTCGTACCAGTCGTCGTGATCCATGGGATATCGCGTTGTGGCAACAAATACAGTGCCGCTATCCCGACCGCCCCGAAAGCAAACCGAACACTTTTCGGCAGGGCGGTCCACCGATTTGCGATTTCGGCTCCCGGGTTCGAGATCGACTCCAGGAACGACAGCCGATTGTTCTGCTGTTGGCTCATGCGCGTGTCCTCGAGAGGGATTCGCCAAGCAGCCCGCTCGGGCGAAACATCAGCACGAGCACGAGGACCACAAAGGCAACAACCGTGCCCATCTTTTGATCACCCAGGACCACTGAGCTGTATACCTCGATGAGCCCGAGTAACAGCCCGCCGAGGTATGCCCCTCGGATGTTGCCGATACCACCGAGCACCGCCGCGGTAAAGGATTTCACGCCGATTTGAAAGCCGACGTCGTATCGGGCATAGCCGAGTTTCAACTCGTAAAAGAACGCACCAGCCCCAGCCATTAGTCCACCAACAATAAAGGTGATGAGTATTACGCGATCCGTATTCACGCCCATAAGCCGGGCGGTCTCGCCGTCTTGGGCCACCGCGCGAATGCCTCGGCCTGTGCGTGTCTTGCTGACGAACAAGCTCAGGCCGATCATCATCATCACGCCGACGACAAGGATGACCATATCTTGCATATGCATTTGGCCAGAGCCAAATGAGAATAAAATTCGACCTCGTTGAAATATCCGTGGAAGCGGATATTCCTCTCGCGCCTTGGCCCCGTGAATGCCAACCGCTTCAGACAACATGAAACTCGCCCCGATAGCGGCTATCAAAAAATTGAGGCGTGGCGCTTGGCGCTTGCGAAGCGGTCTATACGCCAATCGCTCAACGACTACGGCGGCCACCGCCGAAAAAATCATCGACACCAGCAAGCACAAAACGAGCAATCCGACGAGCACAAACCCAGACTTGGTCGGGTCACCCTTGCCAGCAATTTGGTTCGGTATTCCCAAAACCCACAGGGTGGCAAACGAGCCGAACGCTCCCAGCATCCAGACTTCGGAGTGGGCGAAGTTGATGAGTCGCAAAACGCCATACACCAGCGTGTATCCCAAGGCAACAAGCGAATAGATAGCGCCGAGCACTAGACCGCTCTTGGTTACGTCCCAAAAGGTCGTGGTGAGATCATGAAAATGCAACGAAGCTCCCAGATAGCCGTGCTGATAGAGCAAGGGTCGGGGGCACGAAGCCCCCGACCCTTGCTCACGAGTAGTACTGAATTACTTGATCAAGCCTTTAGCAACCAGCTTGCCGCCTTCGACGACGGTGTAGAACACCGCTGAACCGGCAGGCTCGCCTGTGGCATCAAACTTGATGTGCTTGGTGATGCCGTCTTTGTCGTATGCCGAAACAAATGCGGCGAGGTCGGCGCGGGTGACTTTGCCAGCGGCAATGCCGTCGAGGAAAATCTTGGCGCAGTCATAGGCCTCTGGGCTGTACAACGCGGGCACCGTCTTGAATTTCGCCATGAACTTGTCAGCGAAATCCTTGTTGACGTCTGACGGAGCACCAGTGGCCGTGAGCACTACGCCTTCGGCGTTCTTGTCGCCAGCGTTCTTGATGAACGCAGGGTCAAGCGATCCGTCGCCTGAGACAAACTTGGCGGTGATGCCCGCGTCGCGGAGTTGCGTGACCAGTTTGGCGGCTTCGGCGTAGTAACCACCGTAGAAAATCAAGTCAACGCCAGCGGCCTTCATCGAGTTGACGGCGGCTGAAAAGTCAGAAGCCTTCGGGTCGACCTTGGCGTCGGCTGTCTTGAGTGCACCGAGGCCCGAGCGGACCGAGTCGGCCAAACCCTTGCCGTATTCTGAAGCATCGTCGATGACGCCGACCTTCTTGGCACCAGCGCCTTGGATGTACTTCACAACGCCAGGAGCTTGCTTGTCGTCATTGGCCAAAATGCGGTGGAACATCTTCCAACCATTGGTCGACAACTTGGCGTTGGTTGCGCCAGGCGTGATCATGGGCAAGGTGCCAGCTTCGAAGGTAGGCATGGTGGCCTTGGTCTCGCCAGAGAAGCCTGGCCCGATCAACCCGACGACCTTTGCGTCGCCGACGAGGGCGGTGGCCAAGGGGAGAGCGATCTTGCCATCACCGGTTGAGTCGCGAGCGTCAAGGCTGATCTTGCAATCAGGATTGGCGGAATTCCAGTCGTCGAGGGCGATTTGCGCGCCGTTGACCATGTTGGTGCCAAGAGCACCGTTGGGGCCCGAAAGTGCTCCGACGAAGCCAAGCTTCAAGCCATCGCACTTTACGCCGCCGCCGGCAGCGGCGGTCGTGGTAGCGCCGCCAGCCTTGGTGGTCGTGGCGGTCGCGCCCTTCTTGTCGGAACTACATGCGCTGGCGAAAATCGCCAAGCCCATGACTACTGCGCCGACGCGCAGAGTTGACTTCTTATTCATATTTCCCCTTATGTCACTAGACACGCCGGCAACGTTGCCGAACATTGAAGGCCGCAGCCTATGAGAAATGGCCGGTCAGCGCAAACGATCGGGGCAAACTCGTGTTAAGAGTTCGTGTGCGTCAGCGCACACGAGGCCGGTGATGAAGAAACCGAACTCGGCAAAGTTGGCTGAGGCCTCATCGAATCGCATGGTGTACACGACGTCTTTGAGGTCGTCGGGGTGTCCACCAAAGAGCGTCACACCCCACTCGAAATCGTCGACGCCTGTGGAGCCTGTGATGAGTTGCACGATGCGGCCCGCAAACTTGCGGCCCGAGATGCCATGACCGTGCATGAGTTCTTTGCGCTGGTCGTGGGGAAGAGCGAACCAGTTGTCTTTGTCGCCCCGACGTTTCGACATCGGGTAGAAACACCACGCTTGCTTGCCCGCCGGCGGTAGCTGTGGGTAGAGGCGGGCGTTTTGCATTTCCTCGGGAATGCCCTGCGCGTACTCGGAAATCTCAGTGAGCGACACATACGAATCGATGATGTCGACACCGGCGGCTTGCAGGTTGGCTTGCAAGTCTCGTAATACCCACATGTCGGGACCCAGGGCCATGAAACACACGTCCGCCTTGTGACCAAGTGTGGCGATACAGATGACTTGGTGGCCTTGCGCTTGGCAATGCTCGACGGCTTTAATCACCGACTTCTGATCCACGTCGTATCCGGCCACTTTGGCAAACAGATGCACCACTCCCCAGCCGATGCTGAGTTGGGACGAGGTTTTTTCAGATACAGCTACCGGGGCGTCGGACATGCCTCAAGCCTAGGGAGTAGCTCGTTCGGTCGCCGCAGCGAGGTCGACCAGCACCAGTTGCTCGACACCGGGCCCCTCGGCAGCGACTGTTTCGCGACGCGCCTCGATCACGGCCATCACTGCCAATGCCCCAATCACGGCGGCCATGCCGAACCCCTGCACGAGCGTGATCCGCTCACCAAATTCTGGCCACGCCACAACGGCCGCCACTACGGGCACGCCGAGCGCCATCACGGCCGACACAGACACCGGCACAAATTTGTGCGCCCAATTGATCATGCCGTGACCGATCATGCCCGGCACAATGGCCACCAAAGCAAACCACAACCAGTCGCGCCGGCGCGTGTCCAAAACATGCCCGGCCGCCAGAGCCACGGGAGTGAACGCAATCAACGCCACAATCATGAGGCCGGCCATAAACGTCATAGCGTCAAGGTGTCGGCGAGCCTTTTTCCCGACCATAAAATATGTTGTCCACGACACCAAATTGAACGCCGACAATACGATGCCAAACGTGCTCGACATACCCGATTGAGCTGTCGCCAGCACAGCTACGCTCACGCCGGCCACCGCCACCAGAGCCAACGACCACTCGCGAGCGCCGGCCGCTTCACCAAAAAACTTGCGAGCGAACGGAAGGATCAACACCGGCGACAGCGACTCAATCACCGTCACGTTGGCCACGGTGGTGTGCCGGATGCATGTGAAAAACAGTGCCAGGTGGGCGGCGAAAATGAGGCCGCCCGGAATCGACAATCTGAGTTGTGCGATCGTGAGCTTTCGCTTGGTGAGCCGAAGGGCCACGTAACTCAACGCCGCCCCGAAACCCAAGCGCCAGAACGCAAACGCAAACCCAGAAGCGTGGCTATAGCGGCTCCATCCTGCCGTTGCTCCCCATGCCGCGACGGCAACCAATTCGCCCCCGATGGCCAAAGGATGCGAGTGCTTCTCGCCGTGAGGGCGAACGTCCACCTGTGTCATTTTTTAACGAAGCGTTGAATGCGTTCGAGCGCGTCGGTGATGCGTTGCTGCGAACACGTGTAGCTGAAGCGCACATGGACGTTCGCACGGTGTTT
>JAYWAI010000215.1:0-1931 GCA_043782545.1 Acidimicrobiia bacterium | reverse complement strand
ACCGCTTGTCATCAGCTCGCAACAGGCCGACAAGGCTGTCAAGATTTTCCAAGACGCCATTGGCTCAGTTGCCGAATAGATTCTGGAAATGCCCAACGAGCTTTCCGATTTCCAAGCGCCTGAAAACTCCGCCGATAACTTCGACGTAGCCGTGGTTGGGGCCGGGCTGGCGGGCATCGCGGCAGCAATTTTCGCGGCTCGCGCCGAGCAGGGCAACCGGAGAGTGGTACTCGTGGATGCGCACCCAGGCGGTCGGGCACGGACCAACGAGACCAACGGATTTCGCTTCAATATGGGGCCGCGTGCGCTCTACAAAGGCGGTGCCGCCGCTCTCGCTCTACGCGAACTCGGCATCGAGGTCACCGGCGACAGCCCTGGCCGCGCCGGCACCTTCGGTCTGCTCGATGGCCAGATCTACGACTTCCCTGCCGGCGCTTCGACACTATTTCGCAGCCAATTGCTAGGAATCCGAGGAAAAATAAATATTGGACTGCTGCTGGGCCGGCTCAAGAAAATTGACCCGACAACTCTCAACGACATCTCCTTAACCGAGTGGCTCAGCAATCAAGGCATACCCGATGACGCCAAAAACGTCTTCCACGCCATTGTGCGTCTGAGCACGTACATTCATGCGCCAAATATTTTGAGCGCGGGCGCGGCAATCGGGCAGATGCAACTGGCGTTGAGCCACGGCGTCACCTACGTCGACGGCGGTTGGCAAACCATTGTCGACAAGCTTCTCGCCAGCGCGGAAACAGCTGGCGTGACCATCATGAAGGCCCGGGCCGAGTCGGTCGAGCGCAACAAAACCGAGTGGCACATCGCGACCGCCGCCGGATCAATTTCCAGCCGCAATCTCGTGCTGGCCACCGGCACCCCGCAAGCTGCGCTTGGCCTGATCCCGAATCTGGACCTCGCTGGTGCCGGCCCGGTCGTGGAAGCCAGTTGCCTCGACCTGGGGCTCACGGCCGACCCCGACTACCCCATCGTGTTAGGCATCGACGCGCCCATGTACCTGAGCAACCACAGCGATGCCGCGCTGCTCGCGCCGCCAGGTCGAGCAGTAGTGCACGCAATGATGTATTTGACACCGGGCGACGGTCGATCAGCCGACGAGTTGCGCGCCGGGTTGGAGAAATTCATTGCCCAGGCTGGCGTGGCGACCGAACTCATCGCCACACAACGATTTCTGGCCAGAATGACCGTCATGGGTGGTATGCCCACGGCATTCAATGGTGGCCTTCCAGGTCGACCTGCGGTACAACGCCACGAATCTCCCGCCCTGTTTTTGGCCGGTGATTGGGTGGGTCCAACGGGCCTGCTGGCCGACGCCGCAATGGCCTCGGGCCGAGCCGCGGGCCTGGCCTCGGCCCGCTAGGGCGCTATCAGATTCCCCAACACGGGCTGCCCGGAAACGTGTCCGTGAGAAGGCCGACATGTTCGCTGACCACTGTCGCGTTATCGGTAACGATATACGCGCCAACGGTCACGAAATTGTTGAGGCCCGTCAAACGAATGGTTTGACGCGAAGGCACTGCTCGATCTATTTCCGGTTCTGCGACCGAAAAGTCGATTCCCTTTTTGACATTATTTCCGAGAAGTGACAACGCGTCACCTTGGTACATGCTGACATGAATATTTTGCAGAAATTCAATAGTCGGTGCGGTGATGTCAATCCGCACCAGTTTTCCGTCCCGCAACACGAACGACAAGCCACTGGGGACCCCCTGCACAGCAGCCACCGAACAACCAACGAGTGGAAACGGCCCCTTGCAGCTGAGGCCGTCGCCGCCGTTCAGCACCATCTCAGCCAAGGTCCGACCGAACAAGAAGGGGTTCACGCCGTCCAACTTTACGAGCGCTTGTGAATAGTCGCTGTGCACATCACACGCGCTGGCCTGAATGGACTTGGACGGAATCGTCAGCGGCGG
>JAYWAI010000214.1:0-13683 GCA_043782545.1 Acidimicrobiia bacterium | reverse complement strand
AACACCGAGGTTGGTGGCGTCATCGCTCCCCCCACGTTCGTTCAAGCCAGCGCACATTTCGACCTCGACTATCCGCTACGTCCCCCGGTGAACGGCCCATGGTGGGGCTCTGGGCGCGACGCCACCGGAGTCGCCGATCGCGCCGCTACGGGCGGGCTGCACGCCGAGCAACACTACGAATACCACCGTCCGCTCCTCGCTGGCGATGTACTCACGGCCACGGTCCACGACGGAAAAACGTGGCAGAAAGAAGGCCGGCGCGGCGGCACACTCAACTTCGCCGAGCAAATCACCGAGTACCGGGCGCTTGATGGCGAGCTCGTTGTTACTGCACGAGGCGTGAGTGTGATGACCGGCAAAGTCGTCGAGCAGGAGGGCTGAGATGGCACTGTCCGCAAGCACCTTGCAGATCGGAGAAAGCCGTGCCGAGGTCATCGTCGATGACCTCACACGTACGCAACTCGTCATGTACGCCGGGGCGTCAGGCGACTACAACCCACTGCATACCGACGACAAATACACGACCGAAATCGCTGGCTATCCGAGTGTGTTTGCTCACGGCATGTTGACCATGGGCATCTCGGCGCGCGTAATCACCGATTGGGTCGGCGACGGGCGGATCACAAAATATGGCGTAAGATTTTCACGCCAAGTATGGCCCGGCGACACGCTCACCACAACTGTCACCGTCGAGTCAATTGAGGGGCTCGAAACAGCCGCTCCTGTGGCGCTTTTCACGGTGTCGACACGGAATCAGCACGGCGAAGAAGTGATCTCGGGCTACGCCGCCGCTCGCCTCGACCTCTAACGGCAAGGCCGTTTGGTAACGCCAAAGGGAGCTCCACCGGTGGGTTTGTTGACCACCATTCCGACGGGGCGCGGCACGGTCGTTGAGGTTGGTTGCACATCGATTTGTTGCGCCAAGCGGGCAATAATCAGCGCGAGTTCCATTTGGGCAAGCGCGAAACCAATACACATATGCGGCCCTCGCCCAAACGGCACCCACGCCCGTTCGACAGCGGTCTGCTGCTCCGCCGTCAGATCGCCATACCGATCAGGGTCGAAACGAAGAGGGTCGCTCCACACGCCAGCGTCGCGGCCGGCAAGGTGAGGCGACCACACGATGAGTGTGCCTTTGCGAATTCGCCGGTGCCCGAGTGTGAGATCGTCGGCGGCAACACGCGCGCCGATCAGGCCAGCAGGGTGAAGTCGCAACGATTCGTGCACAGCGCGCTGGGTGTATTCAAGACCTGCGAACGCTGATTCGTCGAGCGCTAAGGTCGTCTCTTCGGGCGAGCCGAACACGAGGTCGGCTTCGACCCGAATCCGCGCCCAAACGCCAGGCTCGAGCGCGGCGCACCACACCAACCAAGCCAGCGAAGATGCTGTCGTGTCGAAACCGGCTCCGATAAGCGTGTCAACCTGGTCGCGTATTTCGGCATCGGACAATGCCGTGTCGGTGGCAATGACTTCGAGAATGTCGAGCGGGTCCCCAACTGGGTGGGCGCGTCGGTCGGCGACTTCTTCGTCGATGATACGGTCGACTACTCGTCGGTCGGCGCGCACCCGCGAGCGAGCGGTGCGAAGAAATGGGTGCGGGAGCTGTTTGATTCCAGGTGCTTCGATGAAGGCCTGGGCGCGTTGAAACACGCCGCTGAATTCCGCTGTTCTCCCGGCAAGGCGCTCACCGAAGAACGCGTGAAGGGTGATGCCAAGGATCAGGTCGCGACCGACCGGATACAGATCGATTGGTCCGTCACCACATTCCGACGTGGCCAGCAGTTGATCGATTGCGGTGTCGGTGCGCTGCAGGATCATTGGGATCCACCCGTTGAGACGCCGGCGAGTAAATGCGCGTTGAACCGCACCACGCCGCCGGCTGTGGTCGGCACCGTCGGACACAATCATCGACTCCTTGCCAACCACGAAGCGCACCCCGATCACGTTGAATTTGTGACTCCAACGGAACGCGTCGGCTCTCATCGAGAACATCTCGTGGATCAATTCGGGGTCGCCGACGATGACCATTCGCACGCCCGGGTAGCCAAGACCGCAGATCGGCCCAAACTCCGCCCGGAGCGCGTCGAGCGCCGGAGCTGGATCGCTGAACAACTGCCGGAGGTATCGGATATTGGCCCGACCGCGCGGTCCGGGAAGGACTCCCTCACTGACAGCTTTTGTGGTCATAGCGCCCCCGCTACCCCGTTGTGGCATGGCGGGCTACCCCGTTGTGGCATGGCGGGCGGATCGCTGGGCTACTCCGATCGTCAGCCCAACCGTGATCATGCCGACGCCCGTAACGAGCGACACCATCATCAGCACCCATCCAGGTTCTGGCAGATCCTTGTTGTTATACGGGGGCAAGTTGATCAACACGATTACCGCGGCAACCAGCGCACCGCCGACGACCATGATGGTGCGCCAATGATTCGCGTTGCCCACGCCGGTCGGGCTGACGGGGCGGGCTGCTTGCCATGCAAGGGTGGCGACAACCAACCCGGAGACTGCGATCGACAAGAAAACGCCGACGACCGGACCGGTGCCGGCGACGACGGCAAGCACGAGAGCAGCAACGGCGACACACGTTGCGATGACGGCAACGGTTTGGGGTGTGGGACGGTTCATTTTGGCCTCCAAGTGTTGGGTAGGGATAGTGACAAAAAGGTCTCGAATTGCACACAGCCACACCTTGGCCGTGTGATCGTCGTGCATTTGCTGAGTGAACGCGGCCACCAAGTCTTGTCGGTATTCGCGGCGAAACGACTTTGGGTACAGCGCTGTCATCGAGCGATATAGGCCGACGCTGAGTTGCGGTTTCATGCCGGGGCACCACTGACGCCGGGGATGGATCGAAACCGTTTCACGAGCGTGCGCAATCGGTCGAGTTCGCTACGAGCAACGCCCTCACCATCATTCGTGAGTCGGTAGTAGCGCCGACGTTCGTTATCGGAACGCGGCGAATCGTCGGTGGTTTCGATGATCAGCCCATCGACCAAAAGTCGGTTGAGCGTGCCGTAGAGCGTGCCAGGGCCCATGTGCACTGAGCCTTCACTTTGCTCGTCGACGAGGCGCATCAAGGCGTACCCGTGATTCTCACCATCGAGCAGCGCAAGCAAGAGATACATGGATGCGGCGGGCATCGGCTTGTACGCAGATCGACGTGTCATGCTCGAAGTATGATATATCGAACTTCGACTGTCAAGAGGCAATTTTCGGAATCGTGATGTCGATCTAGCGAGGAAATTCTTCGAGTTTGCATTTGATCAATGTCGATACAGGACGTCGGCGGCGCAAACCCCGTGGCCCATCACTGGCTCTACGGCGCCGGTTTGCCGTGGGCATCGCCCTCGAGACGGCCAATCGGGCCGTCAACGTGCACAGTCCAGGTCACGACTCCAGAGTCAGAGACCGCAGCGTCGACATGGCGCACTGACGACAATGTGGCACCCTTAGCTACCACCGCGTCGATCAGTGCGCCGGGGGCGCCAGGGTCAATGCTCGACCAATCAACCGCTTTGGATCGCGGGCTGTCTGACACCACAGCATGCACCTTTTGGTTCGCAGCAACAACGATCGAGGCGAATTGCCCTTTGGGCGTCTCGGCGGTCACAAACATTTTGCCCGGCAAAATTTGCACACTTTCGACGCGACTTCCCGCAATAATTTTCGAACCGTTCATCAATGCCGATGTGAGATTTTTTGCCTGAAACAACGAAGCCGAGTCTTGTGGAACCAATGTCACCGCCGATTCCGCCGACACGTCGCCGAGATCTCCCGCCGATCGATCTGAGCTACAGCCGCCGGCGACGATTGCCGCGCTCACTAAACAACACGCGATCACTCGCCGACCAAAAATGGAATTCACCGGAAAAATACGCACGACCCTGCCTTTCAGAAACACGCCAAAGCCTCAAGATACCGACGGCACCGCAAAGAGTCGTGTCACCCGCATCTGGAAGAGTCCAGCACGGCGAAAAACAGTCAGCGTTCCAGTACATTTTCAAGTAGATCAAGGAGGCGCAAATGGCGGGCGATCACCCGAAACGACCGCCGCGGTGCTCGCGTACGGCAGCGCGCCCATGGCGGCGGATCAGGCGCGGCACATAGCGAACACCGGGCCGATCCGATGACCACACGCCCGGCGGAGCGACCACCAATTTGCACAAACTCACCAAAGCTCGGTCGTAATTGACTCGCCAACCCGAGAAATCCCGCCACGCTTGATCCCGGTCAGTTTTGACCGGAATTCCGGCAGCGGCCAGTTCCTCTACCAACACGTCGAACTCCGCCCGACTCACCGAAATCGGATCTGTTGGATTCGGCGAATGGTCGATTGGCATACCAAACAGCGATGCCGTTCTACGCAACGCAAGAAATCCCGACCGAAGGCACAGCGATGCCCGCGACGACGATGGCCGATCAAGAACGGCTTGATACAACGCCGCCGTGTCAAGCACCGCACCAGCCGAAGTAATCCAACTTCGTTCCGACCTAGGCGACCGAAAAAATGCCAACGTGATAAACGTCGAATGCGATTCTTCTAACTCCACAAACCATTGCTCCCATGGCTCGAAGAGGTCGTTGTCGATGACGTCGAGCGCACCGATTCGGTGATAGCGCTGCAGCATCTCAAACGGTGACGGCGGGATCCCGGCCCGAGACTCAAGCTTGCCGACGAGAATTTCCCGACGAGAATACAGCCCGTAAATTGTGGGGAGATATGAGATCAACAAGGCCACCAGAATGAGGCCAATGGCGGCCTGAATGAACGAGAAGATCGCCACGGGAAGGCCCTGACGAAACTTCACCCCGAGCGTCAACATCGATGAACCCGATACAAGAAATGCATCCCGAATCGAGCCGCCAGCAACGCCCCACTGAACTGCCGTGAACCCCGCCACGGTGAGGAACACCCACGCAAACGGAAGTAGCACAAACGACAGGGGCGCCAGCACCGACAATGTGGCATCGCGCTCCACAAATGGCCGTTTTTCGTGCGCCACAAAATCAAAGAGGCGGCGCATCGACACGAACAGGACCCGGGTAATTCGTTGCGACGTTGGCCGCGGTACCACGACCGTTTTCGCTGCGGAAAGAAACGTCGTGGCCGCCGTCCACAAGCCAACGGCCACGGCCACGACCCGCGCCACCAATGTGAAGTTTCGGGTTGCCGCGCTCGCCACGCCTGGGACGAAGGCCAAACAAGTCACCATGACCCATCATCGCACAAGCCACCCGATCAAGGAATCGGCGAGGACCGTTGCGGCGCGGTCGTGAATGCCGGGGCGACTATCGCCGCCGGTGCGGGCCGCAAGGCCAATCGCCTCATACCGGGGCATAGTGGCGACGTCAGGAGAATCGTGGCAGTGACTAGGGGAACATTTTGAGTGATCAGATTTGGATTTTGGGGGCAACGGGGCGTTCGGGTCGAGGCGTAGCAGAACGCCTCGTCGAGCTTGGCCACAGTGTCGTGCTCGCCGGTCGGGATCCAGAACAGCTCCAAGCATTGTCGCAGAAATTGAACAATGCTCACACTGTATGTGGTCCACTCGATTCTCTGCTCAACCAGATGCACGCCGCCGCTCCAGCCGTCGTCGTCAACACGGTCGGCCCATTTGCTGAGACCACGAAGCGCGTGCTTTCGGCATGTCCGTCGGGCACCCACGCCGTGGATATCGCCAACGAGCTACCCGCCGTGGGATACGCTTTGGATCAGCATCAGATTGCCCTTGAAGCCGGGACCACCATAGTGACCGGCGCCGGATTCGGAGTGCTTGCCACCGAGAGTTTGGTTGTCAAAATGTGTGCCGAATGGCCCCGGCCAACGAGCGTGCGCGTCGATGCAATGGCGTCGCTCGCCGTCACCGATGGTGTCATGGGTACCGCGCTTGCAGGATCGATCCTGAGTGGTCTACCCGATGGCGGTCGCGTCGTTGAAGGCGGTCGGCTGGTGCGGTCCCCTGTGGCCAATCACGCTCAGCACCTCACTGCCCCGAACGGCGACATGTTCACGACTGCCATCCTGCCTACCGGCGATCTCATCGCCGCCTGGCGCGCCAGCGGTGCCGCCGCCGTTATGTCAGCGTCGAGCATGATTCCCAGCGGCATGGCTGTGCGAGCGGTACTCCCTGCCGCTTCATTCGTGGCCCGCGCCGGTTTCGTGCGACGTTTCGCCATCGCCCGACTCGCCAAAGTGCGCCTGCGGGCCGAGGACATGCCTCGTGAGTTCTCGTGGGGACACTGCGCCATGGATTGGCGCGACGGAACCCACCGCGAAGCATGGTTGCGCATCGGCGACGCGCAGGAATTCACGATCGCAGCCACCGCCGAGATCGCTCATCGGTTGACCACGCACGACGTGCGTCCAGGCGCATTTACGCCAGCGTCACTCTTCGGGCCTTCACTCGCCGAAGGTCTCGGCGCCACGTACGTCATGTGAAGCCGTCCCTTTACATGCGAGAATCTCCTGCCGATTAGCAGTCGATGCGAGCCTGCCTTTGCCGAATAGGCTCCGGCGATGTCCTTACCTCAGCCCGGTCTGTTCGCGCAGGGCACCCGTTCGCACCGTCATCTTGAATTCGACCTTCGCGACACCGCCAGTCCGGCCAGTGTCCTTGTAGCGCTGCAACCACTGCGTCAGCCAAGTGTCGCTGCGGGCGGTGTCAATATCGTCATCGGGTTCGGCCCCGAATTATGGAAACGCTTAACACCCGACGAAACGCTGGCGGGGCTCACGACGCCCGCAGTACCCGGACTGCCGTCAACCCCGCACGACATTTGGATCTGGATTCACGGCACCGGCGACGTCGCACTGATCGGCACCAACAACCCAGGGACCGGCGGAACTTTTGCGTTCGTCCAACGGTGGGTCCACGATCTCACCTCATTCGAACGCCTCAGCGTGACCGAGCAAGAACTCGTCATCGGACGAACTAAACCCGACAGCGTCGAACTTGACGACGACACTAAACCCGACTCGGCCCACATCGCCCGGGTGGTCATCGAAGATGACAGCGGCGGCGAGCTCGAAATCTACCGGCGCAGCGTTCCCTACGGAACCGCTCTGGAACACGGTTTGATGTTTGTGGCGTTCACGAACGACATGTCACGGATCATTCGCATGCTCGAGCGAATGTTCGGACTCACTACCGATGGGCTGCACGACCGGCTCACTGAGTTCAGTGAGCCGGTCATTGGCGCTACTTATTTCGTTCCCTCGATCGAAACGCTCGGCAACGCTCTGGGTTGAACGCGCAGACTTTGTCGGCCAAGCCACCGCATTTCCGTGGAAGCCGACGGCGTCGGGCTGTTCAGTTTCACGACCCGCACAGGTCGCCGCGTAGCTGTGACCCGGCAGAAAAATTCTGATCGACCTGAACTAAATTTCGTGCTCTAGCGACGTTGACCGGGCCACTATTCGAGATGCAAGCTTTCGGCGAGGGTTCGCATCTGATGATCGAAATAGATGCTGCGAGCTTTAGCCCCTTCCGCGACAACATTGTGGATGTGACCGAACACTTCGAGCGAAACTGCGCCGAACATACCGCACCACGCGCAGAGGCCGCGAAGCAAGAGGTCGTCGCTCAAAGCCGTACCCGTGACCTCGCGCAATGGCGAAATGCTCGCAGCAAGCGCCGGTTTGGCAGCTGGATTGGCTCGACGCGGGTGAGCTTTTGCCGTGTCGTCGAGAATTGCCAGGAGAAGCGCCGGGATGCGAGATGCTGGCGCGGCAGTGGCGGCCGGGGCGGCGTAGCCGGGCACGGGAGCCCCAAAGATCAGCGCGTGCTCATGAGGGTTGTTTAGCGCCCACGTGCGCATTGCGTTGGCAATGGCAAGGAAGCGCTCGAGGCGCTCAGGGCGCGACACCGAGCGTTCAGCTTTTTCGGCGGCGGCACCGAGATTGGAGTACGCGTCAACGATCAGGAGCGTCAACAACGCGTCTCGGGTGGGGACGTAGCGGTAGATCGCGGACGAAGACATGCCGAGGTCGCGGGCCACCGCGCGCAGCGAAAGAGCGATGCCCCCGTCGCGGGCGAGGTGCTGCCGGGCGGTGTCGAGTACCTCACTTGTGATCTCCTGGCGCGCTCGTTGTCGGGCTGTTCTGGAAATGTCGGGCGCGTTCATCACTCCACTATGCCTCATATCGTGATCAGTGTCACGTCTTGCACTGATTATTTGCATTTCTACGCAGTGCACTATATAGTGAGCACTGCTCGCATTTGTGAGCATAGAACAGGAGAGTAGATCATGGATCAGATTGAGATTTCGGCAACACGGGGAACGCACGTGGTCGTGGGAGCCGGCACTGTCGGGTCACTGCTCGCGTCGATGCTCGCAGACACGGGCGCTGATGTGGTTGTTGTGACTCGCAGCGGACTCAAGCCCGATGACCATAGGATCCGCCCGTTGGCATTAGACGCCGCTGCGACGGAATCGTTGATCCGGGCGGTTCCTTCGGGCATCTCGATCTACAACTGTGTCAATCCGCTGTATCACCGCTGGGCCAAGCAGTGGCCGCCACTCGCCCGCTCCTTCGAGTCGTACGCAGAACTGACCGGCGCGGTGCTGGTTAGTTGTCGGGGGAAGCTCACTCGGCCTCCTCATGGTCGCTGCAAATAGGCGTTCAATCGGCGGGATCCTGCGCAAACGACACGTCTCCCGACAGCTGAGCCTCCGCGTCATCACTGCCGCCAGCGGTGGCATTGGATCGCTCTGCGGCGCGCTCACCATCCAAGGCCTCACCGGACGTCCAATCACATCAGCCAGCACTCTCATCGTTGCGGCCGCCACGACAACGACCGCAGCTGTCGCATGGATTACGCACCCACGGCGCCCAACTGTCCGATGAGCATTTCGGCAGTCAGCGTTGGGCGAATGTTTTGCGTCGACTACGGGCGGTGGAGGGTTCGTTCGCTATGCGCGCCGAAGAACGCAATCAGTTCGACCGTGCCGTTGGAAGCACCAAGCGAATGGGCGAGCGGTTGCTGAATTCGACTGCCTCGCCGGGTTGCGACGATGAGGTCTTGGTCACCGCGGCCGCAACTCGTCACAGCAAAAGGCAAGCTGCGTGAAGGATTCGCCTATGTTCGCAACCACCCTGATGTCGCTCGCCCGTTGACGATGATCGCGAACCCGACTTGGAAGTCGGCGCCGTCACAACCGAATTCGATGGCTGCTTGGGCGACCGACTCGGTCGATCACGTATGTACCATTCAGCCACGGCGAGGTTGATAGCCCGACCAGCGAACATGAGTAACGCCCGCTGGTTCCCCGTTGGTGTGCCGACGAACACGGTCCACGGGATATGTGTCAGCACTTGGGTTCCGACACCGAGTCCGAGCGCGTAGCTACACATCATCCAAAAACGGTGCGCGGTGATGTTGCGACGACGAATGGCTCGGTAGCCCAACACGAGCGAGATCACCATACCAAAGCCAGCAAACAGCCGAATGATTTCGAGCAGACCATTGTCGGCTTTCGGTAGGTCGTAGTAGACGGCCATCCATAGGCCCGAGAGTGCCGCTGCAAGCCCCGCAGGCGCCACGAGGCGACCAGCGCGCCGGTGCCAAGCGTGGCGTCGCAAGGATGGAACGAACTGCAGTGCCCCCAGGAGACAGAAGATCGTCGCGCTCGGGATGTGGACGGCCATTGGCAATGGTGCCGCAAAGAATCGGGCGTTGTCTGGTTTGACCGTTGCGTGAGTTGCCAGTTGGATCAATCGAGCCGTTCCAGCTGCGACTGGAACCAAGCTCAGTGCGATCAAACCCGCAGGAACGCGCCAGTACGATTTCGCTTTCATGGTGCTTCAACGACCAAGGCGAGACCGGTGCCGAACATGGCAATGATTACCGCTTCCCAGCGCACCGACGAACGGATCTGAGCGCGCGTCATACCAACAGCTCTCAGTAGCCCTAAGGTGGTGAACGCTTCTACGGAGAGCACGTCCGCAGCCGGGTAGATCGTCGCGGCGCAGTCAATAACCGTGAGGTCAGTATCACCGATTTTGACCACGTTCGAACCGGTTTCAGCCTTGACCGCACTGCCGTCGGCTCCGAGGTGGCCAACGTCGTCGTGCGGTTTGCCGAGATCAAACAAGGCCGCAATTGTCGTCGTATTGAACGCGGTCAGGAAGCCTGGGTTGCCGTTGATCTCGACCGCAGCATTTTAGAATCGCGATGGCAATCGCCGTAGAGGTTACGCCGGCCACAATTCCTCGTTTCGAAAAATCATTACCGTCGCCGTGGTGATCGCGATGGTGCCGAACGGGATATCGATGCCGAGTGCGTTCGACAGCGACAATAGCCCCTTGGCCACACCAACACTGGCCCATGTTTTTCAGAAATAGTCAAATACTTGAGTTAATCAACTATTTGTGTTGATACGGTAGTTGCGATGAACACAACTGACTCGGTGAATCAGATCCTGCGCCGACATGGGGTACAAGTGACGGCACAACGGCTGTTCATAATGCGAGCGATCTCTGCGCGGCCCCACGCAACGGCAGACGAGTTGACCGACAGTGTTCGGGCAGAGATCGGGTCGATCTCTCGTCAGGCGGTATATGACACACTTGGCGTCCTTGTCGACAAGAACCTCGTTCGGCGGATCCAGCCAACCGGATCAGCGGCCCGTTATGAGGATCGAGTTGGCGACAACCACCATCACCTGATTTGCAGAGACTGCAACACCATGTTTGATATCGACTGCGCAGTTGGCGACGCGCCGTGCCTTGAAATCGACGATGATCACGGTTTCGAGATCGACGAAGCAGAGGTCGTCTATTGGGGACGCTGTTCAACATGTCGCACGCCGCCAGCGCAACGGGCGGCACGCTCTGTGTCACGTACACCTAGCCCTCGCGCCAAAAATCACCGTCACGTCCAAACCAAAAAACTTACCAAGGAGCAACAATGACCGAGCAAAATGCCAACGCGACCAACAGCCGAACATGTCCAGTAGTGGGCGGAGCACACTCTACCCACACCGCCGTTGGGTCCGCCGCGAATGAACACTGGTGGCCCAGCCAGTTGAGTTTGAGGATGCTTCGGCAGAACTCAGCGATCGACGACCCTATGGACGAAGGCTTCGATTACGCCACCGAATTCAAAAGCCTTGATCTCACAGCTGTTAAACAAGATCTCACGACACTGATGACATCGTCGCAGGACTGGTGGCCCGCCGACTACGGCCACTACGGTCCGTTCTTTATTCGAATGGCGTGGCACAGCGCTGGCACGTATCGCATTCAAGATGGCCGCGGTGGTGCGTCGTCGGGAACACAACGATTTGCACCACTGAACAGTTGGCCTGACAATGGAAACCTCGACAAGGCACGCACACTTCTGTTGCCGATCAAACTGAAGTACGGTCGAAAGCTCTCGTGGGCCGACCTGATGGTCCTGGCTGGCAATGTTGCCTTGGAGTCGATGGGTTTCAAGACATTCGGTTTCGCTGGCGGCCGCGAAGATGTGTGGGCACCAGAGGAAGACATTTACTGGGGCCCGGAAACAACCTGGCTCGGCGACGAGCGTTACCGGGGCGACCGGGAACTCGTCGACCCCCTCGGTGCCGTACAAATGGGCCTGATTTACGTGAACCCGGAGGGCCCGAACGGTGTGCCGGACCCCGTCGGATCTGGTCGCGACATTCGCGAAACGTTCGCCCGGATGGCAATGAACGACGAGGAGACCGTCGCCCTCACCGCTGGCGGCCACACCTTTGGCAAAGCCCATGGTGCTGGCGACCCGGCACTAGTAGGCCCTGCACCCGAGGGTGCCCCGATCGAGCAGATGGGCCACGGCTGGAAGAACAGCTACGGCTCCGGAAACGGCGTCGACACGACTACGAGCGGCATTGAGGGCGCATGGACGGCCACCCCAATTACGTGGGACAACAGCTACTTTGACACGCTGTTCGGCTACGAGTGGGAACTCACCCACAGCCCGGCCGGCGCACAGCAGTGGACCCCGTCGAACCCCGAAGCACAAGGTACCGTACCCGACGCCCATGATCCGTCACAGTCGCACGCTCCGATGATGACCACCGCCGACATGGCAATGCGAATGGACCCGATCTACGAGCCGATCTCACGTCGATTCCACCAGAACCCAGCCGAGTTTGCAGATGCGTTCGCACGTG
The DNA here is from genome assembly GCA_043782545.1 of Acidimicrobiia bacterium. Classification (GTDB taxonomy): domain Bacteria; phylum Actinomycetota; class Acidimicrobiia; order Acidimicrobiales; family JBBRKR01; genus JBBRKR01. Next base: position 1,545 of record JAYWAI010000214.1, on the reverse strand, counting down.
CGTGGTTCAAACTAACCCACCGCGATATGGGACCCATCGCGCGGTACCTCGGCCCAGAAGTCCCCCAAGAGGAACTTATCTGGCAGGACCCGCTCCCCGCGGCAAGCCATCAACTTATCGGCGACAACGACATCGCCGACCTCAAAGCGCGCGTGTTCGGCTCTGGTCTAAGTATTTCTGAACTGGTATCGACAGCCTGGGCCTCCGCGTCGACGTTCAGGAACAGCGACAAGCGCGGCGGAGCCAACGGTGCCCGCATTCGCCTCGCACCGCAAAACGATTGGGACGTCAACAACCCGCCTGAGCTTCGCCGCGTTCTCGAAAAGCTCGAAACGATTCGGGCCGAGTTCAACAGCTCAGGCACATCAGTGTCGATGGCCGACCTGATCGTGCTCGGTGGGTGTGCGGCTGTCGAGCTCGCCGCGAAGAACGCCGGACACGACATCGTCGTTGCGTTCGTTCCCGGACGCACCGACGCATCTCAAGAGCAAACCGATATTGACTCCTTTGCCGTACTCGAACCAACCGCCGACGGGTTCCGCAACTACCTCGGCAAAGGACACGTTCGGACGGCTGAAGAACTGATGGTCGACCGGGCGCAGCAGTTGACGCTGAGCGTACCCGAAATGACAGTGCTCGTCGGAGGCCTACGAGTCCTCAACGCGAACACCAACCAATCTGCCCACGGTGTCCTCACCCACCGAGCCGGAACGCTCACCAACGACTTCTTCGTGAACCTGCTCGATATCAATACCAAATGGCAGGAGACCATGGCAACCAACGATGTTTACGAGGGCCGCGACCGAGCCAGCGGAGAATTGAAATGGACTGCCACTCGATGCGATCTCGTCTTGGGATCAAACTCCCAACTACGCGCCATCACCGAGGTCTACGGTGCCCTAGACGCCCACCAAAAGTTCGTCACGGACTTCGTTGCAGCGTGGCACAAGGTCATGCAACTCGATCGCTTCAGCCTCGCCTAACTCAGCCCGCTCGACAATGGTCCATCATGATCTTGTCGACCCTGCTGTATTGTCGGATTGTGCCCGATCCAAATATTGGATCCGGCACAGTCTCGACACTGCGGAACCGCTTTCGGGTCGGCTTCGATTGACTTTGTGAATACTTCGATCCAAAAGCAGCCGCTAGAAGCCTTTAGGCAGTCTTGCCGGACGCAACGCAGAAAGGACCATTGCCACGATGAATCCATCGCCAACGATTGTGATTTTGGGGGCAAGTGGCGATCTCACCAAGCGCTTGCTCTTTCCGGCCATTCACCGACTGATGGCGGTCGGGCGGTTGCCCATCGACACCAAGATCGTGGGATACGCAATCGACGAATGGACGACCGAGCAGTTCGTAACCCACCTTCGCGAAGGCGTCGAACAATTTGGTGACGGTGTCGATAAGACCGTGTGGTCCTCGATCGAGACTACCGCCCGTTTCGTGGCCGGAGATCTCGACCCGGCCAGAGTTGCCCAACTTGAGTCGGTGGTCACCGGGCCCGTCCTGTTCTATTTGGCGCTCCCGCCCGGGCTCTTTCCC
>JAYWAI010000213.1:0-5145 GCA_043782545.1 Acidimicrobiia bacterium | reverse complement strand
CCACGCACCCGCGCTGGATGGGCCACCACAAAAGTGAGAAATGGCCCCACCGGGCTGTCGTAATAGCGGGCCGCGAGGATCAATGACGGGCCGGGCATGCGACGAAAACCGTCGGGCATGGTGGGGCGAGACCCTCGGCTGGGCCAACGTGCCAAACCAATGATGGCGTCACCCAACATGGCCCAAGGAGCAACAGGTGCTGTTGTCACGTCGTCACTGTAGAGGCAATTGTTGGCCATATTGCTCAACGACGCGCCAGCCGACCAAGATGGCACGTGCATTTTGATCTTGACCACATTGCGGTTGCCGCGGAAACTACCGATTCACTCTGGCCGCGCTACGCAGGCGACCTGGCCGGCGCGTATCAGACCTTTGGTGAGAACCCCGGATTTCGATCCGGTCAGGTGAAATTCGCCAACGGGATGAAGGTGGAAGTGCTCGAGCCGTACCATCCGAAGAACAACGACTTTCTGCGTCGATTTCTCGACGCCAATGGCCCAGGACCTCATCACATGACATTCAAGGTGACCCCCTCGATTGAGGAGGCCATCGCACGCGCCACTGCACTCGGCTTCCCCGTTGTGGGCATCAACATTGGCTCACCAGAATGGAAGGAAGCGTTCATCCACCCCAAAGGTGCTCACGGAATTGTGGTGCAAATGGCGTGGGTCGGCGGTGACGACGAGTGGGGCGTTGGCAAGCCAGATCCATTCCCCACCCCCTTGTTGGAAACACCGGCGACGTTTCCGACGATTGCTCATCTGGTGGCCGACTTGAACGGGGCATTGAAGCTTTTTCACACCCTGTTGAACGGCCAAATCGTGGGCGAACGCCAAGGCTTCTTACCGTGGGACGCTCATGCCCGGGTGGTCGAGTTGGCATGGCCTGGGCCTGGCCGCATCACGCTCATCGAGCCGAGCACCGCAACAAACGAGCTTGGGGCATGGCTCGGTAATCGCTCCGGTCGGATCCACCACTTGTCGTTCACCCACCCTGAACCAGCGTCTGCGCGAGATGCCATCGGCATTGCCGCAGGAGTGTACGAAATCAAGCCGGCGAAGAATTTCGGCGTGCGCCTCATACTTCGGAACAATTGACGTTCGCCGCTCACGCCCGCTGATCGGCGCTTACGACTTGACGCAAATCCGCCCGGTCACGCCCGCCACATTGAATGATTCTTCTGTATCGCGACACGGCCCGTAGTCCGTGAGTTGTTGGGCAATGATGCCGTCATGTTTGTCGCTGCACGGCACTGGATGCAGAGTCTTACCGCTTGACGTCGACACCACCAGCACACAGGCTCCCACTTGAATTCGCGGACTCGGCGTCGAGCTATCGCCCTCGCTTCCTCCGACAAACAGAATCACAACAACGGCCACGACGGCCAGGATTCCTATGATCCACACGATCGGCTTCGCCGACGACGGCTCATACGTAATACCGACCGATTGCGGCGTCGGCCGAGTGGCGCTACTTCCAGAACCGCTATGCGGGCGGATCGTGGGCACTGCAATGGCTGGCCGACGTTGGCGGGCCAATTGCTGTTGGTCGTAGTCCAGTCGCCGACGAGGGTCATTGAGCACCCGCCACGATTCAGTCAGTCTCGCCAATTCAAGGGAGGCCGCGTGTTGTTGCGCGGTTGATTTGTTGGCGTTGTTGTCGGGGTGCAATTCGCGAGCTTTATTCCGAAATGCCACCTTCAATTCGTCAGCCGACGCCAATGGAGCGACGCCCAACACTTGGTAGTGCGTGCGCGGCTCAGCCAAGCGGCACTTCCAAGGCACCGGGATGCCCGGCGTTGACGGCAAACTTTTTGGCATCCACAGTCGGCGAGGCGGCATCGTGAACACCAGCAATGAACCGGAATGTGGCCACGAATTTTTCAGCGGTCACGTCGCATCGCACATAGCCGTGTGCCTTGCCTTCAAAGTATTTGACGTTGGGGTTCAGGGGCAACGAAGCGGTCACGAGTTTGTCGTACGTTGGGTCGGCCCACGAGGAGACCGACGGCCCGACAAATTCAGTGGCGATGATTTTGGCGGCTGGCGTGTCGATATCGGTGATGAGGTCGGCCACCACCGAGGTGTGCAAATCGCCCGTGATCACCACGACGTCACGGCCCACAGGTATGGATTTCAACACTCGATCGGTGGCGTTGGTGTAGCCATCCCACTGGTCCAAATTTACGAGTGAAATGCCCGCCGTGCCGACCTTGATGCGCCCCATCATGGTTGAGGCAGTCAACACGTCCCACTTGGCCGAACTCGTCTTCAACGCATCGGCCAGCCAAGCTTCCTGCTTCGCACCGAGCACGCTGGCGATCTCCCCAGCTAGTGGTGCCGGGCATGGTTTACCAAATCCGTCAGCGAGCGCTTCGCAGCCATCTGGCGTGCGGTATTGGCGGCCGTCGGTGAGATAGAAATTGGCGAGGCCCCAATTCACTGTCCGATAAATTTCGGCTTGGGTCGCGGTCGGCTGGGGCGTGCTGGTGGGTTGGTGTTCCCACCACGCGGCATAGGCCGCTGCTTGTCGCGCTTTAAATTCGGCCCCTGCCGTCTGAGTCGGCGCTCCACCGTCACCGTGATAGTTGTTGACGATTTCGTGGTCGTCCCAAATCACCAGCCACGGATGCGCCGCGCGCGACGCTTGAATATCGGGGTCGGTCAGGTACAGCGCGTATCGACGGCGATAGTCAGCGAGCGTCTTGCACTCCCCGCCCAGGTGTTCACGCGGCATCCCACCCAGCGGTGCGTACTCATAAATGAAATCGCCGAGAAACACCACCACATCAATGTCGTCGTGAGCCATAGCCGCGTGCACGCCGTACTTGCCCAGTTCGTAGTGTTGGCACGACACGAATCCGAATTTCACTGGTGCTGTGCTGCCCGTCTTCGGGGCAGTCTTGGTGCGACCAATGGTGCTGGTGAAGGTGCCAGCGGTAAATCGGTAGTGGTACGTGGTACCTGGTTCAAGTTTTTCGATCGCCTTGCGGACAGACGGCACACCTAGGGTAAATGGGGTTGACGTAAACGTTGGGTTGTTGAGCGTCGTGACCATCGTTGGCGGCGCAGATGTTGGCAAAATCGTCGTCGTGGTCACGGTCGAGGTTGCTGTACCAGCAGCAACGCTCGTTGATGTTGTGCTCGACGATTTGGTCGATGTACACGCCACGACCGCCGCCGTTGCAGAACCGACCAAGAACGCTCGGCGCGAGATGACTTTCCCGTCAATAGTCATATGGCCACCGCTCCCCCGGTGCGCCAATACACGCCGTTTTCGCGGCCCATCAAGCCAGCATCGACGAGGTACCGTCGCAGCATCGCCGTGTCAGAGTGACGCAATCCGAGCATGAGGTTCACCATCTTTTCGGTGTACTGAACCCCGACTTCGAAATCTTGAACAACGTATTCGAGGAGCACCAATCGTCGGCCGGCTTTGGCGGGCATCTTGGTGATGCGACCGTCGACCCAAAACGGTGTGAGCGTTCGAGGCATTTCACCGTGGTTCGGCAAGGTCGCCGCGTCGTTCATTGGTCAGTACCCCAGTTCTAGATGGACGAGCCCCACAAGCGGCTCGCCGGCACAGAATCGTCGCACATTGGCGGTGGTCCGCTCCGCCAATAGCGGCACAGCCATTTCCGGCGTGTTGCCGATATGCGGCGTGATAATTACGTTCGGAAGGGACCACAAACGATGCCCGTCCGGCAAGGGTTCCGGGTCGGTGACATCGAGTCCGGCTCCACCCAGCGCGCCTGTTTCGAGTGCGGCCACGAGTGCGTCGGCGTCAATATGCCGCCCTCGACCGACGCTGATTATCCAGGCGTGTTTTTGCATCAACGCCAGTTGCGGTGCACCGATCACACCAATGGTTTCCGGCGTGAGCGACAGGGCGATCACGAGAGCATCAGCGCTGGGCAACACGTCGTCGAGCGCTTCAATGCTCAATACTTCTGAGGCCCGTGCCATAGGTGCGACATTTTTTCGCAAAACGGTGGTATGACAATTGAACGGCTCGATCATGCGCAAAAACGCTTCAGTGATGCCGCCGGCTCCCAAAATCACTATGCGAGCATTGTGCAAATTCCGCCCTGACGGCCCGCTCCACGACGAGGCCTTCGCGTACTGATGCACATTGCGAAAACCCATGAGCAGCATCGTGAGCGCCATCTCGGCCACCGGCTCGGCATACACCCCCTTGCCACAGGTCCAGGTGTACGGATCGCCATTGGCGCGCCGGGCGGCGAAGACACCGTGATTCCAGAAGTTTTCGATACCGGCAAAAGGCAACTGTACCCACTCGAGCGCGGATGGTTGGGCAGCCAGAATTTCTGAGAGCCGTTCCGGGTGTTTTGGATCAGTCCAAATAAGCCCGCTAGCCCGGTTGACATCGGCGATCTGGCCGCCCCCGCGCACGACGGCATCATGCACCCATGAGCCCTCTCGAGCGGGGGCTACCGCGATCAAGGTCATATCAGCCGGCTTTGAAATCGATGCCAGACATCGATGTCGCCGAACGTGGCGAACCGATCGTCGGGTTCGCCCGGTTCATTCGGTGCTCCGGGCTCGTTCGGTGCTCCCCGTGCACCGAGGGTGGCTCTGTTGGCCAACAAGTCGAGAAGGTCTGCGGCGGCCCCGCGAATCGCCACGGTGCCCTTGCCGTGTTCGTGCGTCACGCTGATACCGCTGAGCGATTTGCCGTCGGGCTGAATCATCCACTCGCCATGCACGTCGGTGCAATGCAGGTGCACACTCTCGCCGGCGGCTAACAACGGCGTCACGGTCGTCGAGCCCGTCAGCCGAGAAAGCGCCTCGCTTATTTGCCCGGCGGTATCGCCCAATGAGCCGGTATCGCCCAATGAGCCAGCGGAATCGGCAGGAGGTGAGGTCACCCCCACAGATTAAGGCTTTGGTCGGCGGCGCGATAACCCGACTCGATCGCACCTTCCATGTAGCCAGTAACCGTCGCCGTGTGCTCACCGGCAAACACCACGCGGCCAGCAGGCTGGCGGATAGCTTCCCAAAATTGTGTGACCTGGCCCGGTGCGTACACCGCGTACGCTCCGCGGCTCAACGGCTCTGCCGGCCAGGCCTGAGACGCCCACGCCACCTCGCATGATGCCGCACCAGGCACGATTTCTGCGATGCC
>JAYWAI010000212.1:0-1938 GCA_043782545.1 Acidimicrobiia bacterium | reverse complement strand
TTTTTTTAGATGCTGCTGAGCATCGCTACGTTGAAGAGCTGGCGGGCATGAACCTGTTTTTTGTGTACGCCGACGGCACGCTCGCCACTCCCCCGACCAGCGGCACCATTTTGGAAGGCGTCACTCGAGCGTCGTTGTTGGCACTGGCCCCCGAGCTCGGCCTCACGCCGATCGAACGGCCGATCACCATCGACGAGTGGCGTGACGGCGTGCGTTGCGGTGCGATCACGGAAGTATTCGCATGTGGCACCGCCGCGGTCGTGACGCCCGTTGGCCAGCTGGTGTGGTCGGGCGGCGAGGTGGCGACGAGCGGCGACAATGCCACCACTATGGCGTTGCGCGAGCGCCTCATCGACATTCAATACGGCCGCCAGACCGACGCTCACCACTGGCTTCACCAACTCGCGTAAATCGAGGCGCGACTACCGAAATCGTTCGGCGAACACTGGGTCGCCACCGTCGCGGCGCGGTTGCGTGTAGCTCGCGGGGCGTACCCATCCACGAGTTGGCACCGCATCAGTGCGTGTCCAATCCGACAGACATACGCGTGTCGCTATCCGCCAGACGCCCGTGCGCCTTTCGAAGTCGTCGACGTAGCGAATCCAGGCCGTCACATCGAGTGCGGGGCTCTCGCCTCGAGCAGCTCGCCGGTGATACGCCACGGCGTAACTTTCTACTCGGGCGTAGTCAGGCGCTGTGAGCTCAATGAGCACGTTGCCAATGAAGTGCGTCGTGTGTTCCCACACCGCAAGTGCCGTGGTGAGGTAAGGGATGAACCCGTCGATACCGCCGCGGTAGTCGCCGTGATCGTCGGTGGCGTCGGTGTGATAACAGGCCCGCACCAAGTCGAGTTGGACACGATCGATACCGCGGCAATATCGGTAAATCACGTCACGAATCTGTTCGCGTGACATCAAGGCGTCAATCTCGTTGGCGCGCTCGGTCGTCATCGAACTGGTTCCACTTCGTAAAACTGCCGAGCCCACTTTCGCAACGCACCGTAAGGCTTGGCATCTTGCTTGGCGAAGGCCGGCGTTTCGACATATACCTGATGACGCCAAATTCCGAGATCCTCCAGGAGCGTTTTGAGGAACTCTTTGTCGGCTTTTGCTTGAAATTCAGATGGAGCGATGTCGGCTGGGTCGCCCGCGGTACGTGGCCACCAGATGGAATAAAACATGTCTGATTTCTCATCGTTAACGGGCGTCACGAAGAAGATCAACCGGTAGTGATAGGAGCCCTCGAAGATGGCAAACGAGCCGCCGACACCCACGTTGATGGTATGGATCTTGAGCGCAATTCGTTCGCCGCCATCATTTGTCGGCACCGGAAATCCACTGGTGGTGTTGTAGAACGGGCCGTCAACTGACCACTCCAAAAGGCGGGGTGTGACTGTGGCGCCGTGCACGTGTTCGAAGTGCACCGAGTCGGGCGCATTCTCGAGGGTGATCTGGGGATGCACTGGTTCGCCGTTGTACCGCACCGCCATTTCTGGGTACGCGCGGTAGTAATTCTTGATGTCGGCCGGCAAATGCTCGACGGCAGTGAAGAGATTCGGCAGCTCCCAACGCGGCGGACCACCGGCGGGATCGTGCCATATGAAAATGCATTCGTGTTGTTCGACGACGGGCCATTTTTTCAAGCTGTGCGAAACGTTCGGGCGGTCTTCATACGGAATGAATTTGTTGACACCATCGGGCCCGTAGCCCCAGCCGTGATAGGGGCACACAATGCATTCTTCACGTACCTTACCGCCGTAGCCGAGGTGTGCGCCCAAGTGCGGGCAGTGGGCGTCAAGCACCGTGAGTGCACCCTCGAGTGTGCGATACACCACCTGGTGTCCACCAAAAAACTGGAGTGGTTTCACGCTGCCGGGCTCAATGTCCACGCTCCATGCCGCCATGAACCATCCAGTTGGCTTCCAGGTGAACGGGACCT
>JAYWAI010000211.1:0-1940 GCA_043782545.1 Acidimicrobiia bacterium | reverse complement strand
CAACTCGCCGGGCGGCTGACGTACATGGCAACCATGAAAAGCGCGCCGCAACGATTGCTGAGAAACATCGTACTCGGGACGATCAACCTGCTCCCCATGGCTCGGCATCGTCTGGAAATGAATCTTTCTGGCCTCAGTCGCCGTGCTGCTGCCGAGCTGCATGAAAGACATTGACGTTTTCCCAACTCATGCCCACGACAACGGAATACTCCCAATGAAGCCGATCCATTCGAACTCCAACCCAACCGTCATTCCAACCTTGCGCTACCGCGACGGGTTGGCCGCCATCGAGTGGCTGTGTAAAGCGTTCGGGTTTAAGCAGCAGCTGGTGGTGCCCGACAAGAGCGGTGCCATTGCGCACGCCCAGCTTGTCTACGGAAACGGAATGATCATGTTGGGCTCAGCGACAAACAATGACTTTCATAAGCTCGTGAAATCTCCAGCCGAGAGTGGCGGCATCGGCTCGCAGAGTGCGTACATTGTAGTTACCGACGTGGATGATCACTACAAGAAGGCCGTTGCGGCGGGTGCGGAGATCGTTATTGACATTAAAAACGAGGATCATGGCGGGCGTGCCTATTCATGCCGAGACCCAGAAGGCCATATTTGGAATTTCGGTAGCTACGACCCATGGTCGGTATAACCTGACGCTCCAGCTGACGAGTTCTGCTTGCGAAAACCGGGAAAGTTTCCAAAAGCATTCATTCTTCTGCTAGGACTTGTAGTGGTGATTGCTGTGGTGCTCGCATTGCCCGTGGCCGAGTGGCGCACAGGACGAAGTGATGTCGAGCCACTCAGTTTGGCACCCGCTGGCGCCTACGCCGTGACGGCCCAGCGGGTCTGGGTCGACACCGACGCGGCATGTGGTACCGGCCGGACCACTGACCCCGATGACTGCTTGGCTCTGCTCGCTCTGCTCAAGACCCGACGCCTGCACGTCGTAGGCGTTTCGACAATCTTTGGCAACGCGCCGATTGAGGTGACTGATCGCACCACGCGTGATCTCACCGACCAGCTTGCTGCCGAAGGGTTTTCGATTCCACCGGTGTATCGCGGCCGGGATACGAGTCGGGTCGTAGGCGACACTGCTATTCCCACACCGGCGGAGAATGCAATACGCGACGCTCTTGCCGAGGCACCGATGGTTATCGTCGCGCTCGGGCCCCTCACCAATATCGCCGCTGTGCTGCACAGCCATCCGGAGCTTGCAACGCAGGTTCAACGGATCATTGCGGTGATGGGACAGCAGCCCGGGCACGTGTTCCATCCGGTCGAAGGTGGAACCGCTCGCATCCTCTTCGGTCACGGGCCGGTTTTCCAGGACTTCAACTTTGCAAAAGATCGCTCGGCCGTAACCGAGCTACTCTCGCTCAAGCTGCCAATGACATGGGTTCCGTACGCGGCCGCGCAACAGATGACTATCATTGGTGCCGATCTCGACATAATGGGGCGCGACGGTGTAACGGCGCGCTGGGTTGCCGCAAGGTCGCGCGAGTGGTTAGCTTTTTGGCACGATGATATCCGCCAACTGGGTTTTTTTTCGTTCGATTTGGTTGCCGCGGCTTACCTGCTGCATCCAGAGTTATTCCGCTGCGTTAAAGTGCGACCGTGGGTCGGCAGACATTCCTGGTATTGGCGCTGGGTGCTTGGCGACACGGGGCTCTTCGTCGATCAGAAGAGCGATGGCGAGCAGGGCATAGGCCAGCATCGGGTCATCTATTGTCCAAGCCCGAGCGCAGGGTTACACGATGCCGCTCTTGCCGACATAACGTTCATGCCGAGACCTCGTTGAGGCCGTGCAGTTATTTCACGCGCAAGACTTTCGCAAAATTTCTTTGGGGGCGAATCGTAACCAGGCGGTATGTGAATTGGCAGGAAATTGCTCAAGTTGGTTCACTGCTAAATCCGTGCGTCGCGCAATTTCATGTGCCATGCGCGTT
>JAYWAI010000210.1:0-1942 GCA_043782545.1 Acidimicrobiia bacterium | reverse complement strand
GAGGGCCCTCTTCAAGCTCGACGACGGCGGCCACGTACGCTCCCCACGCGTCAAACGGAGCGAGGTCATTGCGAAAAATTGTGGAGTACGTGTAGAGCGTGCCGCGGCCTGACACCTCTTCCCACTGCACCTCTTCGCTCCAACAGGTCGGGCAAAATGGGCGCGGGTAGTGATGCGCTTGACCGCAGGATCCACACCGCTTTATGAGCAAACGACCCTCGGCTGCAGCCGTCCAGTACGGGCGCGTTTCGTCCTCGACCATGGGGAAGTGACGGGTGACTGGTTCAGACACGATGCGGTCTCATTTCTCGGAGGCACTCAACGTAGCGCGTAGTGAATTTTTACCGATTTTGAGCATAGGTGTCAACGGCAAGGCGTCGATTACAACAAGAGAATCCGGTGCCTTGTAGTCGGCCAATCGTTGCCGCACAAAGGCGCGCAATTACTCCAAAGTTGGCGGTTCTGCGATGTCGATCGGCACCACGAACGCCACTCCGACTTCGCCGATTACGTCGGCGGGCATGCCCACAATCGCTACAGCCGAAACACCAGTATGTTCAGCTAGTACGTTTTCAACCTCGAGTGGATACACGTTGTACCCGCCGCGGATGTACATGTCAGTGGCGCGCCCGACTGTGACCTGAGTAACCGGCGCTCCGTCGTCGTCGATGAGCGAAACCTCCATGCCCCGCTGCGGACGCCCGACCGTGCGCGATTGTGCGTGCGCACTGTCGTCGCACTCAGTGCCGGTGATGCTGGGCGATTCGGTCATGGCGTAGCGCACCACGAGTGGACATCCAATAGAGGCCGCAACTCTCTCGATCAACTCTGGCGATGCCGGCGCAGTAGCCACCAAACCCACGCGCAGCGCACTCAAATCGGCATCAACGACCCCAGGCAGTTCGAGCAGTTTGGACCACTGTGTCGGCACTCCCCCGGCCACCGTGATCCGCTCATCGACCAGCAATTGCAACATCGATGCCGCAGTCCACGGTGTCGGGCTAATCACGAGCGTGGACGCCCACGCCAATTGGTCCCACACCTTGGCCATGAACCCGGCATGGGCAAACGGCGTGCCAGAAAGTTTGCGGTCAAATGGGGCGCTCATCACCCCGGCGCTGGCCACCGCGGCGTACAGGTTTCGATGGTCAAACCACGACCCTTTGGGCGTACCCGTCGTGCCGCTCGTCCAGATGATCACGGCCGCGTCAGCGGCTTCACGATTCGGCGCAACACAGCCAATTGGCTCGCCAGCACACAACTGCGCAAGCTCAGAACGATCAATCACGAACGCTGCCTCTGGCACGCTGAATGCGCTGGCGTCGGAATCTACAAACACGGCGGCCGGGCGGGCCCGTTCGAAAATAGCGGCCACCTCATATGCGCCTAACCGAAGGTTGATGCCAGAGGCAATCGCGCCAGCCAACGTGATCGCGCCATACGCAATGGCGTAGTCGGCCGAGGATGGCAGCAGGATCGACACGATGTCGCCGGGCCCGACCCCCCGATCCCTGAGCTCCCGAGCCAAGCTGCTCGATGCCCTTGCCCATTGTGCAAACGACAACCGCCGCGTGCCATCGACGCACGCTTCGCGATCACCAAACTGCTGCCCGGCCGCTAGGAGCGCGTCGCCCAAAGTGACAAAGACGCCGACCAATGGCGGGACCGTGTCGATCAATGGCGGTACGGATGCGATCATCGTGTCGGGCGGCGGAAGAAGCCGGAATCCTTCATGGATTGCAGCGTCGGCTTGCGATTGCGTTCACGCGCATCTATCAACATGTCAAGGCGTCGCTCAAGGGTAACTCTGGCATCACCCGTTACGCCCGGATCGGCCAGAAGCGCTTGATGCTGCTTGATTTCGTCAGTAAGGCGGGCACCTGCTTCGCCAAACGTCAAAAGGTCGTAATCGTCGGTGTCGTCGCGGGTGACATCATTGTCA
>JAYWAI010000209.1:0-5161 GCA_043782545.1 Acidimicrobiia bacterium | reverse complement strand
GTCGCAGGTACCGACAAAGCTCGCCGAGTGGGCTAGTCGAGAGTGATGACGACGCCGCGATCGCCGTAGGGAATGCGCTTGCGTTTTACGATGCCGCCAATGGTGCCCAGCAACTTGGTGACCTTCGTCATAAATCCGTACTTGGCGATGATGGCCGTGCGGACCGCATCGAGCTCGGCGCCGGTGACGAGCACTGCCGTAGCCGCCACAGATGATGACCCCTCAGTGACCTTGCCGCGGGCGTTGCACGCCTGCACGGTGACCTTGGCGGTATGTGTCAAACGCTTGGCTTTGCCGGAGCCTGACGACGTCCAAAAACCGATCTTGCCGCCCTCGAGCGCACTGGCCCACACTGGCGTCGCAACGCCTGATCCGTCGCGCTTGAATGTCGTCAGTAACAGGAATTTTTCGTCGGCCAGGTTCATGGGCGCAACTTACCAGTAAATGGCGCGATACCGGACGAATAGTTTCGGTTAACCTCGAACGATGCCGCGCCCGACCTCGCTGACACAACTAGCGCGAGTCATCCTCGACGTGCCGTGTTTGGCGACCATATTGGTGGCCATTGACGGCCCGGGCGGTGCGGGCAAATCGACGTTCGCCGCTCGGCTTTCAACGGCTCTGGGCGACGCTCCGATTGTGCACACTGACGACTTCGCTTCTGCGGACAATCCCATTGATTGGTGGCCCCGCACGTTGCACGAAGTCATTGAGCCACTGGCGTCGGGACGGGTGGCGACCTACCAGCGCTACGACTGGCCGACCGAATCACTGGCTGACTGGATCACCGTTGAGCCGGGTGGGGTGGTGATCATCGAGGGCGTGTCGGCCAGCCGGCGGGAGTGGAGTAGTTGTCTGTCGTATTCGATATTCATCGAGACTCCTGCCGAGGTTCGGTTGCAACGCGGACTGCTTCGCGACGGTGATGAGCGGCTCGACGATTGGCAAGAGTGGATGGCCGCTGAAGATGCGCACTTCGCCCGCGACTTGGCGGTCGACCGGGCCGATATGGTCCTCGACGGTACGTCGCAATTTCCTGACGGTACGTCGCAATTTCCTGACTGAGATTCGCTTGATCGAACGGGGTGGCCAGACGCGGCGCAACGTAGGAACTACCGTTCCAATATGCCCGGCGACCGTCTACCGACCGATTGGTTGCCAGAGCCAGGTGATGACGGATTTCGAGTTCCGCACGCGTCGTCGAGCCCCCGCGGTGGGGTGACTTTGCCGTACGACGGCTTTGATCGGAGGCGTCCGACTTCGTCTCGGTTCCGTCGCATCATGGTGACCGTGTTGCCATTTTCGACGTTCATCGCCGCTGGTCTGGTGACCGCGTGGGCGTTGCCCCATAGCCGTCACACGGTGTGGTGGTGGCTAGCCATATTCGCTGCTGGATTGGTAATGGCGACGGTGGTGCGTTGGGTGGCCGACCGTGGCTTGCCAGCTGTGGCCGACGAGCAACCATTTGACGGTTCCACGCTTGATGGAGCGGTCGCCGGGATGGCGTGTGCGTTGTTTCTCGTCATAGGATTTTTGTTGTTGCCGCAGAGTTTTGAAGTGCGCAACGGACCTACGCTGACCGGGGTGGCCACCGCCGATGCGGTACTACGTGCGGTCGATGATCTGGTGTCGGGTTCGCCTGGCCAACCAATGGAAATTCGCGTGCTCGACAACGACACGGGTGCGATTGAGCCAGCCACATTGACGTTGCCGACGGCTGTTGCCGGAGCGTCGATCACGAAGCAACACACGATTGCTTATACGCCCACAGCACAAACAACGGGCGTCACCACGTTCGCTTACAAGGTGTGTGATGCTGCCAAGGCAAACTGCGCCCAAGCCGAAGTTCGCGTCAAAATCGGAGGGTAACTATGCCGCAATCGAGTTTTCATGCATGGTGGCAAGGCCTCCCAAACGTACCGATCGTGTCATGCGCGGCGAAGCTCAACATCGGCGAAATTCCTACCGACGATCAGCTGTACTTCTGGGCCATGCAGATGACGATTTGCGACTCGCGGGGTGTGGGTCGCGGCGGCATGCACACAGGCCTGCAACACAATCCGCGCTTCACACAAACCGGCAGCCGAGCCGTGAATTGGGGCGGCTATGTGGAGGGCACGAACACGGTGTTGCGAGGCACAGACCCGTCATTGCCGTTCTTTGCGGGCGACCCAAATACCGCGGGGTTTGCGTGGGAACCAAACCGCAACTATTGGCTCAGGGTCTATCGAGATGCTCACGGGTGGGTGGCTGATATCACCGACCTCGTGACCCGCCACACCACCATGATCCGCCGGGTGTTCTGCGACGGCGATCGTCTCACCAATATTTTGGTGTGGGCGGAAATCTTCGCACCCTGTGATCACACACCGACTTCCGCGAAATGGAGCGATTTTACGGTGCAAACGAGCGACGGATCGTTATATCATCCGACATTCGTACGTCTCACATTTCCCGGGCCGTGCGGCAACACCAACATTGCCGTCGATGGCAACGGCGTCGTACTGCAATCGAGTGTGGTGCGTACCGCACGCGATGGCGACGTGCTCGGCGTGCCAATTGGGTAGCAAGGCCAACCGAGTAGCCGCGCGCCGCGGTCACTGGCAGACTATGGATATGAACGTCGCCGTCGTCGATTACCAAGCTGCGAATGCCCCTGAGCTTTTTACTGAATCTCTGCTCAACACCGGCTTTGCGGTCATCACCAATCACCCGCTGCAGCAGTCGCTCGTTGAGCAGATTCATCGGGAGTGGCTGAAGTTCTTTGACAGCGACGCAAAGTTTCATTACGCGATTTCGGCCGGCAACGACGGCGGATATTTCTCCGTAGCCGTGTCTGAAACGGCCAAAGGCAATTCGGTTCGTGATATCAAGGAATTTTTCCACGTGTACGCCAATACGCTGTACCCAACTGAAGTGTCTGACGCGGCATTGCAATTTCGGGAGCAGGCCAGCGCCATTGCGCTCACCCTCTTGCAGTGGGTACAAGACAACACGCCTGGCGAAGTACGCGAGCGATTCTCAATGCCCCTGCCCGACATGATGACCGGAAGTACCAAAACGTTGCTGCGGATCTTGCGATACCCGCCGCTGACTGGTCAGGAGCCGGTTGGATCGATGCGAGCCGCGGCGCACGAAGACATCAATTTGCTGACGGTATTGCCCGCCTCGAACGAACCCGGCTTGCAGGTGAAGGACGTTCACGGAAATTGGCACGATGTGCCGTGTGACTTTGGGTCGATCGCTGTGAACGCTGGCGACATGTTGCAACTGGCTAGCGGTGGGTATTACCCCTCCACGACGCATCGGGTTATCAACCCGGTGGGTGACGCGGCCACCAAATCACGGTTGGCGTTGCCGCTGTTTTTGCATCCCGCCAGTGATGTGATTCTGGCAGACGGCCGCACCGCCGCGGACTTCTTGGCCGAGCGCGTAGCGGAGTTGCGCAGTCAAGACGCCCCAGTGGCATAGCGGAAATCCAGACTGTTACACCCCATCGCCATACTGATCTCACGTTGTTCAGCAGAGGAGATCAATATGAACGTCACAGCGATTCGGCCGGTTGTTTCCGGCGCACGAGTGCCTCAACCGGCAAGAGAGTCCTTCACGATTAGTTGCGAGGATTGCGTGCTTCGTCGTACCGACGCCTGCGCAGATTGCATTGTCACGTTCATTTGCGGGCGCGAGGTTGATGATGCCGTCATCGTCGATGTTGCCGAAGTCGCCGCGTGGCGCATGTTGGCCGATGAAGGGCTCGTGCCCGAATTGCGTCACCGGCGACTGGTGAAGCTCAACCCTGATGACACGTCGAGGTGGGCACCCGATAAGCCCGCTGCCGCGTTTGGCGCGAGCAACAAGTGCAATTCAGCAGCCAAAGGCGTGGCACGATGACGGCGTGGATGTATTCGCTCGACACCTCACTGATGTCGGCCGGGCCGCGGGGTTGGCGGCCGTTGGCGTGGCGTCGGTCGATCGATTCGATCGCGCACAGCGCGAAATCGAGCGCCGCAAAGGCGAAGGGCTTCACGCTGGCATGGGGTTTACGTTCAAAAGCCCCAGCCGCTCGAGTGACCCTTTGGCCTCATTTCCAACGGCTCGTGCGCTCATTGCCGGTGCGTACGCGTACGGCATCGCGCCGGGCCCATCCGAGCATGAGGTTGGTCCATTTGGCGACATCGCTCGATACGCCCAATCCGATCATTACGCCCAACTCGAACTAGCGCTCGGTGTGGTCGCTACCGAGTTGCGATCCCACGGCTTCACGGCGATTGTGGTGGCTGACCAAAACCATCTTGTGGACCGAGAGGTGGCCTATCAAGCCGGGCTTGGTTGGTACGGGCGAAGCTCCAATCTCTTGATCCCCGGCCAAGGTTCCTGGCACGTGCTGGGCTGTGTTGTCACCGATGCCCCTTTGCCGCCGAATCGTGTCCCCGTGGCAGACGGATGCGGCACCTGCACGAAATGCATTCAGGCCTGCCCTACAGGGGCGATTGTGGCTAACGGGGTGGTTGATGCCCGACGGTGTTTGGCGTGGATCGTGCAAGCGCCCGGAGACATTCCCCTTGAGTTCCGCGAGGCAATGGGCACGCGTGTGTACGGCTGCGACGATTGTCAGGAAGTATGCCCGCCGAATCGACGTCAAGACAGGGTGCGCACGAGCCGGCATCGAGCTGGTGACTCGGTAGCGGTGCCACTCATCGAGCTACTCGAGCTCACTGATGCGGCGATTTTGGATCGCCATGGCCGGTGGTACATATCCGAACGCGACCCGAAATATTTGCGCCGCAATGCTTTGGTGGCGCTGGGCAACGCCGGCGATCACAGCGCTCGCGTTCTAGCAACCTTGGATCGATACGCACACGGAAGCGACCCCCTGTTGGCCGAACACGCGCACTGGGCGAGTAACCGATTGGGTCAGGCCGCATCTTGAGGCATCTTCTCGTCACTAACGACTTTCCCCCCAAAGCGGGCGGTATTCAAAGTTACCTGTGGGAGCTGTGGCGGCGGTTGCCATCTGACAGTTTTACTGTCCTCACCACGCCGTATCCCGGCGCGCAGGCGTGGGATCGCCAGCAGCCCTTCGAAGTGATCCGCACCCGCGAGAAAGTGCTCCTGCCCACACCGGCACTCGGCCGCCAGATCGATCGACTCGCTACTGATA
>JAYWAI010000208.1:0-5169 GCA_043782545.1 Acidimicrobiia bacterium | reverse complement strand
AATTACGTGATCGTGGCCTCGCGGGGTGGCGACGATGTGCATCCCTCGTGGTTCGTCAACCTACGTGACAACCCTGCGGTCGAGGTAAAAATCCAGGGCAAGCCGAAGGTCAAAATGACGGCCACGATTGCCTCAGATGCCGAGCGCGAACGCCTTTGGCCCCTGGTCACCAAGGACTACAAGAATTACGCCAACTACCAAACAAAAACCGATCGCGTTATCCCCGTCGTCATCCTCAGCCCCGCCTAGTTCCGCTGCGTAGGCTTCGGATTTGTCTTGCAGTTGGGGCGACTAGCCGTCGACGGCGTCGGGTTGGGAATCGTCTCGTACGGGCTCAGGCAATGTCGCGAGCACGGCGTCAACGAGCGCTTCGCGATCGATTGGCCGGTACGAACTTACGATGATGTTGTGCGGGCGTGTGGGGCGATCAATGCCCGTTATGTGGAGCACACTGGTAACGCCAAATATTGAGCGTGATTGGCCGAGCTCGACGGCGTGATCGCCTTGCGTGTACGTGCGTCGGCCAAGCCATTGACGCTCGGACACCTGCCCGTTACCAACGTCGAGTCTGATACGGCCGGCACGAGTGGCGGCGAACGTCATCGTCAACAGGAAGAAGTAGCCGATAATTTTACGCATTGTCGGAGGCCCGGGATGTACGACCAGCAGCAACATTGCGGCTATTGCAATCGGTTGCCGCAAGGCCGCAAACCACGTGCTGTAAAATTTCTCAGAACCATCGGCGGGTGTCACCTCTGCAGTCTAGAGATGGCCCAGCCACAGGGATCATTGATCACCTAGTGTTCGACCCGTGGGGATACAAGAAAACCTTCGTAACCGTCAGGAGATTGCCCTGTGTCGCGAACTCTGGCGCAGCGCGCCCGGATTCGCCGCAGCATGGTGGTCGTGTGTCTTTTTGCGTGGCGTGTTGCCAGCGGTAGCCTCCGTCGCCTTTGGTTGGTTGGTCTCCAACGTGACCCGACACGCATCGCTCACAGGGCCGCTGGTCATGGTGGGCGTGACCTTCGTGACCTTGCTCGTGATCCAGCCGCTGCATCAATTGATAAGTGCTCAATTGGGTAACCGTCTAGCGGCGCATCTCTATGACCATCTGATGGAGGTGTGCGTCACACCCTCGGGGTTAAGTCATTTGGAACGGCCAGAGCTCATTAACGACCTCACGATGGCGCGGGATTTTGACCTCGGAATGATGGGGCCACCGCTAGCGATCTCGATGGATTTCGTGGCCGGGGGATTGGTCGATTTAGTGGTCGGTGTCGCCGCTGCTTTGTTGCTATTTGGTTTTGTATGGTGGGCGCCGCCGTTGCTGGTGGTCGCCTGGGGGTCAACACATTGGCTCCTGCGAGAGTCAGGCATTTGGCGCGATCGCAATACCGATGAGGTGCGCAATGCTCAACGTCACGCTGAGTACTCCTATCGCCTCGCGGTCGACGCTTCGCCAGCCAAAGAATTGCGCTTTTTTGGTCTGGCCGGGTGGGTCACTGAACGCTTCGTCGACACCCGGAAACGGCTCTACGAGTTGCAATACGAGGCGACCGAGTTGCGCGAGAAATCGATTGCATTGTGCGTCGTCATTGTCATAGCAGCGAACGGGGTTGTTTTTTGGGTGCTGGCGAACCAAGCGTCTGATGGTCGCCTGACTACCGCGAAAATGGTGGTCTTCGTACAAGCAGCTATTGGTGTGGCGTCGATTGCCTTTGGCGGCCTCAATTGGGCGGTTGACGGTGCATGCGCACCGATCATGGCGCTCAAGCGTTTGGACGACGCGGTGGCGAGCGGGCCGACCATCGCAGCTGGAACAGCAACCGTGGCCAGCGCCGCGCAAGACATTTGTTTCAAGAGTGTGTGCTTCTCGTACGAGTCTGAGGGTCGTTCGGTGCTCAACGATTTCAATCTAAGGATCCCCGCGGGCACCTCAATGGCGATCGTGGGTCAAAACGGTGCGGGCAAGACCACCCTCGCGAAATTACTCTGCCGGTTGTACGACCCGACCGCTGGTGTCATAGAAATCGATGGCACGCCACTCACCGAACTCGACGCCGATTCGTGGCGCACGCACGTGACCGCGGTGTTCCAAGACTTCATCAAGTTCGAAATGTCGATGCGCGTCAACGTCGCCCCACGCGGCGCTCCCGATGCAGTGATACGTGCCGCGCTGCTCGACGCGGGCGGCGATCAGTTGGCGAGCGGCGACCTCGACACGATTCTGTCTAAGGGATACCCGGGTGGCACGGACCTGTCGGGTGGACAATGGCAGCGAGTCGCGCTGGCCCGAGCGCTGTGCGCGGTTCGTCAAGGAGCAGGCGTCGTGCTGCTCGATGAACCCACCGCCCAGCTCGATGTGCGCGGTGAAGCCGAAATATTTCAGCGCGTTCTGGCCGCCACGATCGAGTGCACGACGATTCTGATTTCGCATCGATTCTCGACAGTGCGTCTGGCTGATTGTATAGCGGTCATTGACGACGGGCGGGTCGTCGAGCTCGGGAGTCACGACGAACTGATTGCCTTGGGTGGGAGATATCGCACGATGTTCGAGCTACAAGCGTCTCGATTTACTGAGATTGACGACGCCGGCCAGGAGGTCACCTATGAGTCGCTCTAAGCGCAACGTCGATTCCGACATATCTGGCATTGCCGACGTCGGCTCGGCGTCCGATGCCGACATGCCAGGGGCATTCCTGGCGCTGTGGCGCACGTTTCAGCTCGGCTACCGAGCCGAACCCAAGCTCCTGACGTCGTCGCTGGGGTTGGCACTTTTGATGATGCTGCCTGATGCCCTGTTAGCGCTGTGGCTCAAATTTTTGGTGAGCGGCGTGCTGTCAACAAACACGCACACCCGGTCTCGCAACATCAAGATTGCCGCCATGGGGTTGGCTATCTCTGTGTCAGCCACATGGTTTTTGAGCGTGTTGTCGCAACGTGTGCAACGCCGATTTCGCGACAAAGTGGCGATTGCCTTGGAATCCCACGTGGCCTATTTGCAGGCCTCGGTGCCCACCATTGAGCACCACGAACGGCCCGAATTGCTTGACCGTTTGGCGATGTTGCGGGATCAAGTGTTCGCGTTGGATCACATGTTTATGTCGTTGCTCTCAACCCTTGGTTGGATGTTTCGCTTGGTGATCACCGCCGTATTGCTGGCTTCAATTCATCCAGCTCTGGTGCTGCTCTTCTTCTGTGCGCTGCCGGCGTTTTACACATCGACGTGGCGACCAGCGGTCGAACGAAAGGTCGAAGAGTCGGTTATTGGTCACGCCCGGTTGGCTCGTCATCTTTTCATGACTGGCACCACGGCGGCTCCAGGCAAAGAGGTGCGAGTCACCGGCACCCAGCGCTGGCTCGTTGATGAACGTCGTGCCGCGTGGGAGCGTTCGTACGAGCCAGTTGCGAAGGTTCGTGTGCGCACCGCGCTGTGGCATGCCGGCGTGTGGGCTGTGTTTGGCCTCGCCTATGTGGGTGCCATTGTGTTTGTGGCATCGGGCCTCAAACGTGGCGTCGGCGATGTGGTGCTCGTTGTGGCAGCCGGTACCCGGTTGGCGTCGTACGTGGGCGCAACGGCCGGTGAGTTGGGGTTCCTGCGAGGCTTTTGGCTCGATGCGTCGCGACGGTTGATATGGCTCGAAGACTACGCGTCTGGCGTTGACCCAGGTGCCACTGCCCAAGCACCGGCGTTCCTTTCCAATGGCATTACGTTTGAGGGTGTGTCGTTTCGATACCCGGGTACGCAGCGTTTAGTGCTCGAGGGCGTCGATCTTTGCTTGCCAGCTGGTTCCGTGATCGCAGTGGTTGGTGAAAATGGCGCAGGAAAAACAACCCTCGTGAAGTTACTGGCGCGTATGTATTCGCCCACCGAAGGCCGCATCACGATCGACGGCATCGACCTTGCCAACATCGATACGCGGCAATGGCGTGACCGACTTGCCGGCGCTTTCCAAGACTTTTATCGCTTCGAATTTCACGCCCAACGCACCATTGGGCTTGGCGAGATCGACCGACTTGACGATCATGCGGCAGCAACGCATGCCGTGGATCGAGCGGGCGCGCATGATGTGATCGATCGCCTGGCGTACGGGCTAGATACGCAACTCGGGCCGTCGTGGGCGCAAGGCGCCGAGGTGAGTTTTGGGCAGTGGCAAAAGCTCGCGCTCGCTCGGGGCTTCATGCGGGACGATCCGCTGGTGTTGATTTTGGACGAACCGACTGCTGCCCTCGATGCCGAAACCGAGCATGAACTCTTCGAACGATTCGCCGCCGCGTCGCGGAAATCGTCGATGGCGGGCCGAATAACGGTGTTAATTTCCCATCGCTTCTCAACCGTTCGCATGGCGGACCTCATAGTGGTAATGAACGGCGCTCGAGTTGCGGAGATCGGGAGCCACGACGAGCTCATTTCGGCCAATGGCCTCTACCGCCAGCTCTATGAAATCCAAGCCGCCTCGTACACCTAGTTTGGTGTTGCGCCCACCCATCGTGGCCCGGAATGCACATGCCACGAACTCAGGAGCCCAGAGCCCATGACTGTTTCTCCACTCATCAACGACATTGCTGACCGCATTCTGGTTGCTTATGGCAGCTGACAAGCAGTACCGCAATTTTCGCCGGAAGTGGGTGTCAGCAACGTTGATGCGGCTTATGAAATTCAAAGTGTTGTCACGGCAAAGTGGCCTTCGTGTTGAGCTCTGATCTTGCGGATCCGCTAGTGACACTCGATGATGTGGCGGCGGCGATTGCCAGTGTGCACGCCTCGATCGAAATTTGCGGCAGTCGCCTCGACGATTGGAAGGTGACGATTGTGGACACAGTGGCCGCCAACGCGTCGGCGGGAGCGTTCGTGTTAGGCGATCAACGCGTGGCGTTGAGCGATGTGGATTTGGTAGGGGCGACACTGTCGCTGTCGGTCAACGGCGAGGTCCGATCTACCGGCACGGGCGCGGGATGTATGGGTTCGCCGCCCATTGCCGCGCAGTGGCTGGCCCCCGAATTGGCGAGTCGCAACACGCCCTTGCGAGCCGGCGACATTGTGCTCACCGGGGCGCTCGGCCCTATGGTGGCCGTGAATCCGGGCGACAGCGTGGAAGCGTCGATAGCGGGGTTGGGCGACGTAAAAATCACATTCGCACAGAAGGCAAAGAACTAGCCGCCAAACAT
>JAYWAI010000207.1:0-13747 GCA_043782545.1 Acidimicrobiia bacterium | reverse complement strand
TGGCCGGCCCAGAATCAGTGACGTACGAGGTCTACCGAATCGTCTAACTCGTTAGTGCCTGGCGCGCCGCTGCGGCCAACGATTCGCTGGCGCTGGGGTGCCAGTGCGTGACGGCCGCGAGGTCGTCGAGCGTCAATTCTGATTGCATGGCGAGTGCGCTAATAGCCAAAATTTCTGCCGCATCGGGACCCACAATGTGCACGCCGAGGATCTGACCGTACGTCCGTTCTGCTACCAATTTGAGCAATCCCTCGCGGCCACCAAGCGTGATGGCGCGCGCCGACCAGGTCAAGTCCACAAATGCGGTTACCACGTCGTGCCCACTAGCTCGGGCGCTTGATTCGGAAGTGCCTATCCAGCCGATCTCGGGAAGCGTGTGCAGGAGGTGTGGCGCCGCGCTCGCTCGAATCCGTTCATTACCTCCTGCGGCGTTTGCTCCGGCGATTTCACCCATATGGCTGGCTGCGCTTGACAACATCGTGCCACCAGCAACATCCCCTACGGCATAAATATGAGAAATATTTGTTCGAGCAAAGTCGTCTATGGCGATGTTCTCATTCGTTCGTACGCCGGCGTTAGCGGGCAGGCACGACGTCATATTGGGTACGCGCGGATCAGCTACGACAACGACCTCAAAGACTGAGCTATCTATCGGGATTGAATCAACCAGCGTGACGCCCAACGTGGTCAACACCGATCTGGCAATCGGGTCGAGATCATCATCTAGCCCGGCCACCACGGAGCTGCCGGCAACGAACGTGACGATGCTGCCCGCAGCGGCCAGCATGTAGGCGTACTCGACTGCGAAACTGGTGCGTGCGGGGCCGGTGCCAAGCACCAAGACCGTTGCCGGAAACGATGAATCACCGTGTATTTGATCGGCGGTACGCACCTTGGACGCATGTACGCCGCCGATGGCGGGCGTGGCCCACTTGGCGCCTGTGGCGATAATGACGGCGTCGGCGGGTATCTCAAACCGGTTGCCAAGACGGGGCGAAACCGCGATCGTATGAGCGTCCACAAACGTGCCGTAGCCCTCAACCACGTTGACTTTGGCGATCTTGAGCGCAGTGGCAATCGCGGCGGTCATGCGCGACACGAGCGTGTTTTTGCGGGCCACGGCCCGGCCCCAATCAAGGTCAGCGCCGACGTCCGCGATGCCCATCATGGCGAGCTCTTGGCCTTCTAGAAACGGGCGAATCGCGCTGAGCATGATTCCCGTAGGGACACAGGCGTAGTTGACGCAATGGCCGCCGGGCTTGTCGGCTTCGATAAGTGTGACCGACGCTCCCCCACGACTCGCCGCCAGCGCTGCGCTGTAGCCTCCGGGCCCGCCTCCAATCACCACAACGCGCGTGCTGGTCATACGAGCAACCCGGCCGGGTTAGCCAACAGGGCGACGATGTCGGCCAAGAACGCAGCCGCCGGCGTGCCGTCGATGAGCCGGTGATCAAAGGTGAGGCTCAACGTCATGATTTGTCGGCGCATCGGCGTTTCTCCTCGCCACGCCACTCCGTCTTTGATCCGACCAATACCCAAAATCGCTGAGTTGGGTGGGTTGATGATCGGCGTGAAGAAGTCGACGCCCGACCCGCCCAGCGCGGTCACGGAGAACGTCGAGCCCTCCATGTCGTCGCGCGTGAGTGTGCCTGCTCGGGCGTTGGCGGCCAGCCGCGCCGACTCGTCTACGAGTTCGCGCGCGCCAAGTCTGTGAGCGTCGCGAATCACTGGGACCATCAACCCGCCATCGACCGCCACGGCCATGCCAATGTGTACATCGGCGTGAAATTCAATTGAGTCCCCAAGCCACGTGGCGTTGGGTAGCGGGTGCATGGCGAGGGCTTCGCGGCACGCCAACATCACTAGGTCGGTATATGTGGCGTCGATGCCTTCGGCTTTGAGAACAGCGCGCAGGCCCACGAGATCGGTCACGTCGGCCTCTGAACCAATCGTGAGTTGGGCCGAGCTCTGCAAGCTTTCGAGCATGCGTCGAGCAATTACTTTGCGCATCCCTGAGGCTGATTGCACGTTGTTCGAGTGGCCGGCGCCGTGGGCTGGCGTAGGCACGTAGTTATCGACGTCGTCTTTGGTGATACGTCCGCCGGGGCCCGTGCCGGTGATGTGTGCCAGGTCGATGCTGCGATCTTCAGCCATTTTTCGTGCCACGGGCGAGGCGCTAATGCGCCCAATGTCAAGCACCTCGATGCTGGGTGATGGTGTTGCCCCCGTCGCCGCTGGGGCCGGTGGCGCGGCCGCGGTACGCGATGCCGCTAGCGCCGGCATTGGCTCACCTACGGCCAAGATGTACCCCACTATTGCGCCGGGGGCGCGGGTCGTACCGGCGGGCACGCCGTGGCGCAAAATACCGGCTGCCGGAGCGTATGCCTCGATATCGAGTTTCTCGGTGGTGAGCCGAAACACCGGTTGGTCGGTTTCGACGATAACGCCGTCGGCTACGAGCCAATCGGCCACGGTTCCGTCGGTCATCGTCATGCCGAGTTTTGGAATCACTACCTCGAATGCCATCGAATGATTCTTGCGGACCTATCGCCACCACCGCCAAATCCAAATCTCCTGGCTACCGGGCTGGGACCTGGGAAAGCCATACCAGCAATTGAGCACATCCCGAATTGAGCAGCCGCTGCGACGGGTTGGGCCGCAGACGAAGAATGCGTTGACGCGTTGCGCTCGCGGCCCCGTTTCGATGCTCGTTAGAACTGAACGCGCTTCGTGAATCCGCCGTCGACCACGAGGTTGACGCCGGTGATGTAACTGGCTGCGCTCGACGCCAGAATTGCCAAGGCTTTGGCAACATCCTCCGGGGCACCGAGACGGCCCATGAGATCAATTTCGAGTTGCTTCAAGAGCGCCTGGCCTCTGGCGCAAATTGCCAACGTGCAACCCTCGGCGGCACGACGCTCTGCGATTGCCTTGCCAATCCTTTTTGACGCGCCGCCGACGAGGGCGCGCTTGCCACAAAGTCCGAGATCCATGATTCCCGCATGTGTGGCTTGAAAATGGCGAACCTATCGCATTCACTAGTTGCCGTGACGGTTCGGAACGTACTATTCGTGGCCACCCGAGTCGACCTGGAGGTCGCAGCGCTCCACTCCGGGCGGGTACGGCGATCGAGCACAAGATGAGGAAACGATGAGCCAAAAGAAAGCCACATCCAAGACGGCCGCAGGCAAGTATGCCGGCACAAATGATCGACATATTGCCGACAGTCACGATCTCATACGTGTGCATGGGGCGCGTGTCAACAACCTGAAAGATGTCAGCGTCGAAATTCCCAAGCGCCGCCTCACCGTGTTTACTGGCGTCTCGGGCTCTGGAAAAAGCTCGTTGGTATTTGGCACCATCGCCGCTGATTCGCAGCGCCTCATCAACGAGACCTACAGCACCTTCGTGCAAGGGTTTATGCCCAGCCAAGCCCGCCCCGACGTTGATGTGCTGGAAGGTTTGACGACCGCGATCATTGTGGACCAAGAACGCATGGGGGCCAACGCCCGTTCGACAGTCGGCACCGCCACCGACGCCAACGCCATGTTGCGCATACTCTTTAGTCGCCTCGGGCAACCACACATCGGCTCACCCAACGCGTTCTCGTTTAATACGGCGCCTATGAGTGGAGCCGGTGCGCTCACCGTCGACAAAGGCGAAGGTAGAACCACCACAGAGAAACGCACATTTAGCCGCCTTGGCGGCATGTGCACGCGCTGTGAAGGTATGGGGTCGGTGAGCGACTTTGATCTCACGCAGCTCTATGACGCCAACAAGTCGCTCAACGAAGGTGCGCTCACCATTCCCGGCTACAGCATGGAGGGTTGGTTTGGTCGCATATTCAACGGCTGTGGCTTCTTTGACCCCGACAAACTCATCGCAAAATTTTCAAAAAGGGAACTCCGTGACTTGCTCTACAAAGAGCCCACGAAGATCAAAGTCGATGGCATCAACTTGACCTATGAAGGCTTGATTCCGCGAATTCAAAAGTCGTTCCTATCGAAGGACGTCGACGCTATGCAGCCTCATATCCGGGCGTTTGTGGAACGAGCGATCACCTTCGACACGTGCCCGGAATGCCATGGTACCCGGCTCAACGAGGCCGCCCGTTCATCCAAAATCAAGGGCATCAGTATTGCCGATGCCTGCGCCATGCAGATCAGTGACCTGGCTGAATGGGCCAGTTCGCTGAGCGAACCAACAGTTGCGCCGCTGCTAACAACGCTATGCAACACCCTCAAGTCGTTCGACGAAATTGGACTTGGCTATCTGTCGCTGGATCGACCCACGGGCACCCTCTCGGGCGGCGAATCGCAGCGCACCAAAATGATCCGCCACCTTGGCTCGTCACTCACGGATGTGACTTACATCTTCGACGAACCCACCATTGGTTTGCATCCCCACGACATTGCTCGCATGAACGGCCTGCTTATTCGGTTGCGCGACAAGGGAAACACGGTGCTCATGGTCGAGCACAAACCTGAAGCCATCGGTATCGGCGACCACGTTGTGGACCTCGGCCCTGGTGCCGGGTCCAAGGGAGGCGACGTGTGTTTTGAGGGCACGGTTGAGGGGCTTCGGGCCAGCGGCACGCTGACTGGTCGGCATCTGGATGATCGTGCGAAGTTGAAGCCGACCGTGCGCGCATCAACGGGTTCTATGCCCATTCGAAACGCCACGGCTCACAATTTGCGAGATGTCAGTGTTGATATTCCTTTGGGCGTATTGGTAGTCGTGACAGGCGTGGCCGGGTCAGGCAAGAGCTCTTTGATTCACGGTTCCGTGTCTGGCGGCGATGGCGTTGTGGCGATCGATCAAACGGTGATTCGAGGCTCGCGCCGAAGCAACCCGGCCACCTACACCGGCCTGTTAGAACCGATCCGCAAGGCGTTTGCCAAGGCCAACAATGTGAAACCTGCGCTCTTCAGTGCCAACTCAGAAGGGGCGTGCGACGCCTGCAACGGCGCCGGAGTGATCTATACCGATCTGGCTGTGATGGCCAGCGTGGCCACTCCGTGCGAGGAATGCGATGGGAAACGGTTTTTGGCATCGGTGCTGGAGTACCAATTCGGCGGGCGAAACATCAGCGAAGTGCTCGCTATGTCGGTTGCCGGGGCCACCGAATTTTTCGGCGTTGGAGAGGCTCGCACGCCAGCCGCACACGCGATCCTGGAACGGCTTGTGGACGTCGGGCTTGGCTACATCACGCTGGGCCAACCATTGCCGACACTGTCGGGGGGCGAGCGACAGCGCCTGAAACTCGCCACTCACATGGCCGAAAAGGGGTCGATGTATGTGCTCGATGAGCCCACTGCGGGGTTGCATCTCGCCGACGTGGAAAAGCTACTTGGGCTCTTGGATCGGCTCGTGGATTCCGGAAAATCGGTCATCGCAATCGAGCATCATCAAGCCGTGATGGCCCACGCCGATTGGATCATCGACTTGGGCCCGGGCGCCGGCCACGACGGTGGCAGAATCGTGTTTGAAGGCACACCAATGGGTCTGGTGGCCGACCGATCGACGCTCACTGGCCAGCACCTATCGGCCTACGTGGGCACCAGTGCACGGTAGGGTCGCAGCATGCTCGCAGCACTCGTGACCGGCCAGTGACATCAAGGTGCTCATCGATCCGAATGCGTAAACCCAACATCTTTCGCAAACAATTGGGTCGCGTTGAACGCGACCGATACCGATTGGGTCGCGTTCAACGCGACTCATTGGCCGTTGGATTTACCGTTGGGTTGTACGGATTTTCCTTTGGTGCAGTGGCCGCGGCCGCACATGCCACCAAGTGGCAAGCCGTGGTGATTTCATTCATCATGTTTTCCGGGGGCAGCCAATTCGCGTTGGTGGGGGCTCTCGCAGAAGGGGCCACGCCGGTATCGGCGGTGGCCGTTGCGCTATTTTTGGGTGTGCGAAACGCCCTGTACGCCGTGCGATTGCGCCCGGTAACGAACGACCTCGGCCTAGTTCGGCGATTGCTTGCTGGGCATTTCACTATTGATGAATCCACGGCGATGTCTACATCACAGTCAACGATTGTCGACGCGGCAACCGCATTTTGGTGGACAGGCGCGTGCCTCTTCTTTTTTTGGAATTCCTTCACCTTCCTGGGCGCGTTGTCGGGGTCGTTTCTGAAGGACCCTGCCACCCTTGGGCTCACCGCCGCCGCGCCGGCCGCGTTTTTGGCGCTGTTGTGGCCCAGGCTTGTCGACCGCACCAAAGTCCGTATTGCGGCTACTGCCGCGGTCATCACGCTGACGTTGTTGCCGTGGGCACCACGGGGTGTCCCGGTGTTGGCGTCCCTGGCCGCTATTCCGATCGGTCTCAACACGGGCCGAAAAATCCCGTCGGCCGAGCACCACGCTGGCTCGACATCCCACGTTCATCACGACGAGGCGTCGTCATGAGTTGGGCCCCGATCCTGGTTGCCTGCATTGGGTGTTTGGCGCTCAAACTGTTGGGCACGTTCATGCCAATCAGACTCGTCGACCACCCTGTGGTGCAGCGTTACGTGCCCTACCTGCCGGTGGCTTTGCTCACGAGCCTGACGATGAGCAGTACGTTGTCGCCGGGTCGGCCGTGGCACACCGACTCACGGGTCGTGGGCGTGGTGGTCGGGGCCGTAGCCCTGTGGCGCAAGTGGCCTTTTTTGGCGGTCCTCCTGTTGGCTGCCGCAAGTGCCGGGGTGGCTCACGTATGGTGGCACTAGCTCGCTTTGTAGTCGCCATTTCGTCGAGGTTTTGTCAATCAACTTTCGAGCGTTGACGACCAGTGATTGGCACTAAAATTCGCTCGTGATTTCCGAGTGCGCTTCGATGGGCCAGGAGGCCAGCTAAGGCGGCCGTGCCGGTGTGGTCGGCGGCGATGGTGGTATGCCGCCATACCAAATCGTACGCCTCACCAATGTGATCTTCGGTGGCGGTGACCGCCGTACCGCCGGTTGAATTCACGGCGTCGATAAAGCCGAGCCAGTCGTAGGTTTCGTCGTCCAAAATGCCAGTCGCGACGCTGGTGGGTTCGTTAGGCCATGGCTGCATGACTCGGTCCCAGTGCCGACCCAAGTCGATGAAATTACGTTGCGTGGCTTCGTGGTATGCCGCGATAAATGGAGCGCAGCCCAGGGCCTGTACCGCGTAGAATCTCGGTACCACCGGCATGGCGTCGGCCAAACCGTGAGCGAGACTGGTGGCAAGTGCTCCCCCACCGACTTGTACGAATACAGCGTCAAACGACACCCCGCTATCGGCGACTTCCCAAGCCAAAGTGCGGCCAGCATCGTTGCAATACGCGTTGTCGGTGCCCTGCACGGAAAAGGGAATCGCGCCCCGTGTCACTGCTTCACGAAAGCGAAAAATACACGGATCGCCCGGTGGGTCGGAATCGAGGCGAGGGCACCGCACCACCGTGGCGCTGTGATTCGCGACAGCAGAAGTCACAGCCGAACTGGCCCACTCTGGCATGAAAACGTGCAACGGCCAATCAACAGCGTGGGCCAACACTGCCGCGGCCAGAGCAGCGTTTCCACATGACGCGATGGCCAGCGGCGAGCGGCGATCACGGCGGCGTACCCCGCTGCGCTCTTGGGCCAACAGCAGCAACGCCGTACTTATGAGATGACGCGCTTTGTGTGAGCCCGATACGTTGTTTGTTTCGTCTTTGAGCCATATGCCGCCGTCGATTTCGAAGCCCAGAGCGCTTGAGAGATCGTCGGCTCGAGCACACGGCGTGACGCGAAACGGCCGTTCGCCGAGCGCAATCAGTGCGTGGTCGATGCCTTCAACGAAGGCCACGCGCTGGGCAAAATCTACGCCGAGCGATTGTGCGTGGCGCGCCCAAATGAGACGGTCGTCGTACGTAATAAGCGGGTTGGCGTGGGTCGACGATGGCGAGTTATCGCGTAGCGGATGCGCGACGGGAATGCGGTACATGGCGTGGTGCCCTCCATCACCTGCCCGTGGGCACGTCCAATCAAATTGCGACGTGGCTTGGCACACCGCGCAACGCCAATAGGCGTTCGGGATCTCGGAGTTCACGGGTTCTAGGACGGGTGGGAAACTTCGTCGTTGAATTCGGCAATCATGGCATCCCAATCATCGGCATAGCGGTGCAAACCGGTCCAAAATGACTGATCCAGCCGAGCGTCAAAAATTTCCAGCGGGAGACCTTGTTGCTCGACCCAGGTGAAGTAGCCCAGATTGAAAATACGTTTGCGGTCACGCTCGGTAAGTTCAATCAAATGCTGGGTATCAGCTCCGGTGAGGTGTTGGCCCACCGCATGTGCGGCGTCGATCTCATCAAACGTGCCCTGGTAACGGCTGCCCAACAATTTGGCGCGCTCGCTTCGATACAGAGCCGCGCCGTCGGTGGCAATCGTGATGATGGCTTGTGACTCGGTGAGTTCCAAGTGCTTCGCAGTCTTGATGGCGGCCAGCACGTTGCAGATCGACGAGAGCCCAAAATGCTTGAGCGCGTCAAGTACCTCAATGGACCAACCCAAACGATCAGCCAGGTAGGCGCGGCCCGCCGCGGAATTGAACACGAGGTCGAGTTCGTCGGTGGCGTGATCAGACACGCCGACCACGATGTCGGTATTCATGACGTTGTGGATGAGCGGAATGTGCTTGTCGCCAATGCCCTGGATGTTGTGCTCGCCGTAACCGTTCTCGAGCATGGTGGGGCACTCAAGCGCCTCGACGGCCACGACCTTGGCCCCGTAAATGGCCTTGAGGGCATCGCCGGCGCCGATTGTGCCAGCCGATCCTGTGGCCGACACGAAGGCGGCCAGTGTCAAATGTGGCGACCCTGACGCTACGTGGTCGAAAACTTTTCCTAGCGCAGTGCCCGTAACTTTCACGTGGCCGATGTAGTTCCCAAATTCACAGAATTGGTTAAGCACGAAATTTCCGGAATCCTTCGCCAGCTCGTTGCAAGCATCGTAAATTTCCTTCACGTTGCTCTCGGTGCCGACCGTGCGGATCACATCAGACGGCTCGGTGATCCATTCGTCGAGCCAATCAAACCGCTCCTGGCTCATGCCCGCCGGCAAAATGGCCACGCCCCGAGACGCCATAATTCGGCTGATGGCGACGCCGCCGCGAGCGTAATTTCCCGTCGAAGGCCATATGGCTTTGTGGCGTGTTGGATCGAATTGCCCGGTGATCACGCGGGGCGCCAAACAGGCATACGCGGCCAACACTTTGTGGGCGGTAATCATGGGAAATGGCTCGCCGAATACCACGATGACGGGAGCGTCGACTCCGGTGATGTGCTTGCCCAACACGATGTGTTCGGGCACGTCAAGCCATGTTGTGTCGGCGCGATCGTGACGATTGTGCCAATGCACGCGGTACAGGTTGGCCGCGTCGGGCGCATCACGATCGACTGACGTCAAGCGCTCTCGGGTGGTGCCTGGAATCGACGACGGATGGGCCAACTCATGAAACGTTGGCAGACCGATTCCGAGTGAACGGAAACGATCGATAGAGCGACGCCGTGATTCTGCATCCACAATCGTGTCGGCCAATCCCAGCCGGTTGGCCCGTTCAGATGCGAGTTCCTGAGTCACCTCACAACTTTACATTTTGTAAAGCCGTTCGTGCGTTTACCCATAAAACTCTCGGTAAGCGTCATGTGTAATTTCACCCAATTCGTTCAACAATGCTGGTCACAGTGCCGATTTGGATAACGACCGTTGGCGCGCCTCTCGGTCATTACCAGGAGTGCGACTGTTGACGTTCGAAAATAGCGAATTAGAAGGCAATTCACATATGCAGGGACGGGACTCGATCCGACGTGCCCGACGCCGCCGACGCCGCATTCGCATCACCAGTGCCTTTCTGACTCTCACCACGGGTGCCTCAATGCTGGTGACAGGCGCTAACCCACTGGCGGCCAGCGCCACCGCCAAGGTTTCTGCCTCTCAAGTAATTTTGCACGACGGCACGCCCACCTGGGACGCTACCAACGGCGGTGGCAATGATGTCGACGATCACAACGGTTGGGTGCGCACGCTTGACTTGGTGACCTATCAGGTCACTGTGGCCAACTCGGCTGCGGGTGGCAACGCCATTGGCAATGCCACTGTTACCTCGACTCTGCCCGTCGGCATGGCGTGGGCCGGGCTCGACGGCACCTGTTTAGGAGCGCTTGCCGTGCCAACTCCGATACCGGTTTCATCGATTTCGGCTGACCGTCGCACAATCACTTGCAACCTCGGGCCCCAAAGCGCGTCACTCTTGCTAACCCTTCCGCTGCTGGCCTACCCGCTCACCACCGTGCCCAACGGCACCAACAAAAGCGTCCGATTCGACGTGTCCTACGACGACACCGCTGGCCGGGTGACTGTCGCCACCAACACCACCACTGTCAAAGTGTCGGCCGGCAAAGCACTCGACCTATCTCACGACGACAGCCCAGCGCCGGTGAGCGGCCAGTTGTATCTCCCCAACCAATATGTGGTCTCAGGGCGCAGCGACCTGGCCGGCAACATCAGCGATACCGGCACCGGCCTTGCTGGCGCAACGGTTTCGCTGCTCGATGTCAATGACAATCCAATCATCAACCCAGCGACTTCGCTGCCCTACGTCACCACCACCGATGGTGCGGGTCACTACACATTCTTGGATCTCCTCCCGGGCACCATCAAAGTTGCCGTGACCGCCGGCGCACCTTCTGGCAAATTCGCCGCAGGGTCGGCGTCTTTGATTTTGGTGGCCCAAGGCCAAGCACTCGTCGCCGACGTGAACTATTTAATGCCCATCGCCACAACAGGCAACGCCACCATCAGCGGCAACATTTTCTCCGACATCAACTTTAACAAGATCAAAAACGCCGGCGACCCCGGTGTTGACAACATCACCCTGACGTTGACTGGCTATGACTCCAGCGCCAACCCGCTCACGCAAACGGTGACCACCGACGCTAATGGCAACTATTCGTTTTCCGTGCCCGCCTCCGACGCGGCCGGGTACCGGATCGTGCCGTCGGGCCGTGCCGTGCCGTACTACCTCGCCGAAGTGTCCACCGAATATCGCATGCACGTGGTCGCTGGCGAAATCAAGACGCTGGACGTTCCGTGGACCACCGATACATCGATGGGTCGCGGTTATGTGACCTACTTCCCCACCGCCATAAAGGCCGGGATTGACGGTAAGGGCTCACAAGCCATCAATGGTGATTTCAGTTTCGTCGACGCGGTGCCTGCCACGGCCGAGTTGTATTCATGGGGAGCCAATGGCGGTTGCGGCATTCAAGGTGTCGGCGTCAACAACCTCCCGCTTCCCAACGGCCAAGGCGGAGGCCTCAAAGCCACGCCGTACTCAGGCACGTGGGTCTGTTCTCAAAGCGCCCCTGGCGCCAATATTTCCGTTGCGGTGAAGGGTGCCGATACGTCCGGCATCAGCTTTCCCAGCCAAGGTGCCAATGGCGCCAGCCTGCTCGCCACCGATCGCTATCTCGTGACTGGTTGGGTGGCCGCGTATACACCCGACGCCGGATGTGGCGTCAGCGCTCCAGACACCAGCGTGACGGCCAGCGGCTTCACTGGCATCGACGTGGCCGGTCATACCATCACCGACGCCACTGCAGCCACGAACTACCGGTTGCAACATTCGCCGGCCGGTGGTCGCCCGTGCCCGGGCCCGCCAGGAATCGGGTCTGGCCTGTCGGTCAACAAGCACTACACGACCAGCGAGCAAAGCGGCTGGGCCAAGCTGCCCAACTACGAACCCTACGGCTCGGTCGCGCCGATTCACAGTGGCCCGTGGAGCGACAGTTACTACGGCGTATCGCTCAACAACCAAACCGATACCGCACAAAACGGTTTCGTCCCCGGCGTTCGCCCCTTCGGTCAGTACTTCTCAGTGTGGAACAACAACGGCATTTACGACCTCAACGACGTCATCGTGTGCGACAAATTTGATGCCACCCGTTACACACTCGTGAATCGGGTGGGGATCACGCCCACAACACCGTTCACCATCGAACTCACCAACCCCAACATCAACCGGGCATTGGTTCAATTGAATTCCACGGCGTCGTACGCCGCATCCAACAGCATCAGCGGCGCCTACATCATTGAATACGGTGTTGGTACGCCGTTTGCTTCACTCAGCGCGCAACAGACGACGTCGTGCACCAGCGCCGCGATTGCGTGGACCGCTTGGGATCCAACAACGCCCATTGCGTCAGCGACTCTGGGCACGATTGTCGCAGTGCGGGTGCGAACAAAAGCGCTGCAGCCAGGCGACTTGATTCGAGTCCGTGAAGAAACGAAAAGAGTTGCTTCCCCGGCCACTACAACCTATGCCGGTATCGTATTTGGCACCCCGCCATCGCCAGATATCACGCTGTCAAACTCGGTCACCGGCAGTGCCACCGACCGTGACGGTGGAGCTATCACCGACTGTTACCGCAGCGGCTGCAACCTCACCCGCTATGTGGACCCGGGCCTGGGCATCGTACGTATCAATAAGCGCGACCCCTATTCGGCAGGCACCACGGCGACGACTGTTGGCCAGCCCGTGAACTTCACGCTCGACATTTCCGCCAACAGCGTGTTCCCGTATCCGAACCAGACCATCGAGCAAGTTCAAGTGGTCGACACGCTTCCAAAAGGTTTGACCTATCAGCCGAACTCTGCGACGCCCGCCCCAACCAGCGTCATGCCCAACGCGAATGGCACCACCACGATCACCTGGGCCATGGGTGATATACCCGCCGACGTTT
The DNA here is from genome assembly GCA_043782545.1 of Acidimicrobiia bacterium. GTDB lineage: Bacteria > Actinomycetota > Acidimicrobiia > Acidimicrobiales > JBBRKR01 > JBBRKR01. The sequence goes on along the minus strand of JAYWAI010000207.1, from coordinate 1,015 downwards.
CACTCACGCCCATTACGTATGTTGCCAACGTGGATCTCGACGTACCCAATGGGTCCACTGTCCGCAACTCTTCCGCGATCTCATCGCCGGATGACCCCAGCCTGGTAGCGCTGCGCACCTCGGTGTGGGACGTCACGGTGAGCACGCCACAAGTGTTCAAAATATTCAAGTCGACACCTGACTCCGTGGTGGAACCCACCGACGCGTTTGAGTTCGATTTGAAATACAAAGACCTCTCGCCCACGTCGAGTACCGACCAAGATTTCATCGACGTGCTGCCGTTTAATCCTGACAGCCGGGGCACCGATTTCGCCGGCAACTTCTTGCTCAACCCCAGTATCACGCCGCAGATTCAACCCGCGTTTAGCGACGACGTTGTGTACGTCACCCTTACTGCCGCGGCCAGCGTCGACAACGACCCGTTGGTGGCCTCCAATGATTTTTCCAACGGCGTCGGCCGTACCAAATGGTGCCAGGTGGGCGTCGATCTACCCGCTCCCGGAACGTCCACGCCGGTCGCCATTGCGGGCTGCCCGGCGTCTGAGGGCGCATCCACGGTGACCGCTTTGCGCGTAAAGTCGAGTCACGCTATGACTAACACCGATCCAACTCGGGTCATCAAGGTGTATGCCCGTGGCAATGGCGACGTGTATACCAACAAATTCGCGAACAATTTCGGTGCGACCGCTCAAGGCTTTACCGGCTCCACCGATTCCAACGTCGTGGTGATTACCGTCACCCAAAACTCGATTGGCGACCGGGTATGGCAGGACCAAAATGCCAATGGCGTTCAGGACGCTGGTGAGCCTGGCATCCCTGGCGTACGCGTCAAGCTCACAGGTAAAAGCTACGAGTGGGATGGCACGAATTACGTCGTCAAAGTTGACTACGACGCTACGCCCATGTATGCCGTCACTGACGTCAATGGCAACTATTCATTCGGCAATTTGAACCACGGCGACTACCGGGTCACGTTCCCAACGACCCTCACCGGTGTCGATTACACGGGGCCTGG
>JAYWAI010000206.1:0-1946 GCA_043782545.1 Acidimicrobiia bacterium | reverse complement strand
CAATGCGGCGAATCTTGCGGAGTTCTTCCATCAAGTTTGTTTTGTTTTGCAATCGACCAGCGGTATCGCCCAACACGAGATCGGCTTTTGTGGCCGCGCCGTGTTGCACTGCGTCGTAGATCACCGATGCCGGATCGCCGCCATCTTGGCCCTTGATTACTTCAGCGCCCGCACGCTCGCCCCACACTTCGAGCTGCTGCGTCGCGGCGGCTCGGAACGTGTCACCCGCGGCCATCACGACCTTTTTGCCGGCTCGAAATTCACGTAAACCAAGCTTGCCAATGGTGGTGGTCTTGCCCACCCCGTTGACGCCCACAAAGAGCCAGATGGTGGGCTGGCCTTCGGTGCTGTAGTGAAGCTCACGATCAAATCCGTCGAGACGCGATTTGAAATCAGCCTTGATAGCGCTGGAAAGGTCGTCGGGAGTCGTGATTTCGCCCGCCTTCACTTTGGCTTTCATCGAAGTGATAATCGAGTCGGTGATCGCTACCCCCACGTCCGCGGTGAGGAGGCCCTCTTCGAGCTCGTCCCACACGTCGTCAGGCATGCCCCCTTTGCCGGTGAGCGAGCCCACGAGTCCCGCGAGTTTCGACCGTGTCTTACCCAATCGATCCCGAAAGTTGGGACGCTCGACAACCGTTGGTTCCGCCAATTCGGCGTTGGCTGGCACTTCAACCGGCGCAGCTGTCTCTGGTGCTTTGGCGGGTTCCCTGGCGGGTTTCGCTGATGTTGGTCTGGACGGCGGAACCTTGCCCGCCTTCTTAAAATCCTCGTCGGTGAGACGAGATTTCGTAAGCCTCGGCAACAACGCCAACAGCACGAGCAGAACAACGACAACACCAATAATTGCGTACAGCATGATCCCGCCAGGCTAGGCGTTGCTTCGCAAACTCAGCGACATACGAATTGTGGGTTACAAATGGCCGCCGGCGAATCTCGATAAAGTTCGTCGATGAGCGATTTCGAATCGACGGACCCAGCCCTTGGTTTGAGCCCTCAATCCAAACGCCTGATCAACCAGGCAACATCGGCGCAAAACGTCAACGGATCGGGCAGTGATTCGATGTCGAACGCTTTCGCAATTTGGTATGCCGATGCCAAAGACGGAATCTCCGAACGAATTTCAACCGTGCGTTCGGCTGCCAATTCGCTCAGCGCCGAGCACGCTCAATCAGACGGGCCAACTCGGCAACAAAAAAGTCTCTGCAATAAGGGGTTTGGTGCGGCACAACTCGCGCTCGGTTTCATCGATCTCGTTCCGTCACCAAACGCCACGTTTAATGAGGCGCACCAGGCGGCCTTCCGCGAGTTCCAATCGGATTTTTCGCGGTGCGCAGAACTTGTCGGCACGCCCACCGGTAGCGGCACGAAGGCGGCGGAAGAACTCTATGCCCAAGTCGACGTAACGCTCGCCGTGTTGCCGTAACGAGGTTCGGCGCCTAGGCGTTGATTTTTTCGCTCACGACGCGGCTGGAGCCGCCGGGTTGCATGGTGACGCCATAGAGCACGTCGGCAGCTTCCATGGTGCGTTTCTGGTGGCTCACGATGATCAACTGTGCCTCGTCACGGAACTCGTGAATGAGGTCCAAGAATCGATGCAGGTTCACGTCATCGAGAGCGGCTTCGACTTCGTCCATGACGTAGAACGGGCTCGGGCGGCTGCGGAATACGGCAAACAGAAACGCCAACGCTGTCAACGACCGCTCGCCACCAGATAGCAGTGAAAGTTTTTTCACATTCTTGCCAGATGGTTTTGCTTCGACCTCGATGCCGGTGTTCAACAGATCATCGGGATTCGTGAGCGTCAAACGCCCGCGACCGCCGGGAAACAACGTCTCGAAAAGCTTCTCGAAATTCGTCGCCACATCGGCGTAGGCCAACCCAAACACGTTTTGAATTTCGTCGTCGATAGCCTTGATGACCCGGCTCAGCTCGCGCCGCGACGT
>JAYWAI010000205.1:0-5188 GCA_043782545.1 Acidimicrobiia bacterium | reverse complement strand
ATGCGGCGAATGCCGTCACGCCAATTCACTGAACACCGAAACCCTGTCGCGAGCTGTCTAGTGATGTCGGGCCCGATCGACGGAAGCGTTGATTCTGTTGCCTCAAACGACGGCGTGATTCCGGCCAAGGTTCCCATTTCTGCACACCATTCTTCAACGCTGGCGGATGATTCGCCGCCCCAGTTGATGATGGTGGCCGGCGTGGCGGCGAGCGCCAATAGGTACGGAATGCTGGCAGAAATATCGTCTGCGTGGATGGGCGAATACGTGGTACCAGTCGCCAAGCAATCTTGGTGCACCGGCACCGCCATATTCTTCTCCATCATCAAAAGGTGAAACAACATCCAGCCGTAGCTGTCGCCGTACGGCACGTTCAGCCGAGCAATCACGGTAGGCATGCTGAGTCGCTTGGCCGAATATTGCACCAACACTTCCGTAGCAATTTTGGCAATCGAATACGTGTGCATGCCAGGTAAAAGCCGATGACTATCGCCGAGGCGATCGGTCTCTTTCAGCGGTAAGCCATCGTTGGGTTCGTACACCGCTGTCGATGAACAGTGCAACATCGTGACGCCAGGACTGGTGGCGGCAACGGCTTCCATGAGATTCGCGGTGCCTTCGGCGTTAGTGGCCAAGGCAGTTTCGAAACGTTGAGATTTGGCCACTGCGAAATGAAGCAAGTGATCGAGCCCTGGTGGAATCTTGTCGAAGCGGCCTTTGCCGATGTCGATCGAAATCGTGTTTACACCAGCGGCTTCAAACGATTCACGTTGCGCGGGGTCGTTGAATCGAGCGGCACCGAACACCGTGTTACCAGCCTGCGCCAAAGTGATCGCCAACGGCCCGGCCACCCACCCTGTGACCCCGGTGACCAAAATGCGTTTGCCAGTCAGTTGCGGGGTAACTGTCATCGAAGCTCGTCGGTGTACGTATCGGTGCCGAAAATTGTTTGCTGAAACGGTCCAGTCCACAAGTGTTTGGCGAGCCCGCTCGCTTCGAGTTGAGCACCCCATTGGCCGTACCCCTGCGCCCATCCGTCCGCGGCGTCGTGATCCAAGAAATGCAGTTGCATGAATCGGCGATCGGCGTTGGGTGTGCGGGGCACATCGGGTGGCGCGTCGTCGAGCAACGGCAAAATCGTGCTCGACCCGATCAGGTCGGGCCCCCACGATTGGGCCATGGCAGTCGGGCCCCACGTCTCACGAGTCCACTTCTCAATGTCATCTTGCTTGGCACCCTGCGCGAGTTCGCCCACGTTGACCACCAGACCTTGATACGGCCGATCCAACGCCAGCTCGATGGGGGTGCCGTTCTCGCTGCGCTGCATCGTCCACGAGCGGTTGTACAGCCCCGTGTGAATGTGGTCGCGCTCGCCAAACATGCGGCCGGTGGCGTGCAGATCTTTGACGGTGTCGACGGCCCAACGATTCCAATCGTCGTGATGCTCATCCAAAATCCAATACAGCGCCAAGTACGACGCACCGAGTTTTCCGGCATCGCCCAGGTGCTCTCCGGTCATCACCGAAGTGGCTGGATACCGCAAATCTTTGAGTCGCTTTGTGGCCACAAAACGATCGCCAGCAAATTGATAAGGGCCCACCATGCAACCGCCGTAAAAGTGGTCCCGCTCGTACCAGCGGTTGTATTCGACTTCGTGGCCGGGGCGTGGCTCGACCATGGTGTACAACATCGTGCCCAGACGGATCGGGTAGCTCTTCATGTGCGCAACCTAGCGCAGCAGCGGCGCTACTGTGCGCTTGGAGCCGGCCTGATTCGCGCTCGGCCGTACACGCCCATATGCCCGGAAAGTGTTGGCTGCGCTAGTTTCTGACGGATCGTCAGATTTCACCTACCTCACGGGAGTACACGTGCCTCACCAAAGCGACGACGACTTCCGTGCCGAGGTACAATCGTGGCTGTCGGCGCATGTCGTGGGCGACTACGCCGCGCTACGAGGCCGCGGCGGGCCGGGCGATGAAGACTTTGGTTTCGACATTCGAGTGGCGTGGGAGCAGGAACTCGGCCGAGCCGGGTGGATTGGGCTTGGCTGGCCGCTCGAGCACGGTGGCCGCAACGCGTCGGTGGCGCATCAGATCATTTGGGCCACCGAATATTCCCGATTCGATGCGCCGGCACGGGTCAATCACATGGGCGAAAATCTGCTCGCCCCAACGCTCATTCAGTACGGCACGCCCGAGCTGTGCGCTCGATTCCTGCCTGGGATTTTGAACGGCACGCAACGTTGGTGTCAGGGATACAGCGAGCCAAACGCGGGCAGCGATCTCGCCAACGTCCAGACGAAGGCAGCGCTGTCAACCAGCGGCAAGGAGTGGATCATCAACGGCCAGAAAGTGTGGACGTCGTTGGCACACGTTTCGCATTGGTGTTTTGTGGTGGCCCGCACCGAGCCAGGATCATTACGTCATAAGGGTTTGAGCTTTCTGCTGGTGCCGATGGATCAGGCCGGGGTTGAGACTCGCCCGATTCGCCAACCCACCGGCGGCGGCGAATTCAACGAGACGTTTTTCACTGATGCCACCACCGATGCTTCACTCGTGGTGGGCGAGCCCGGCGACGGATGGCGAGTGTCGATCGCGCTGTTGGGTTTCGAGCGCGGTATCTCCACGTTGGCGCAACAGATTGGTTTTACCCGCGAGTTCACTAGCGCTCTCGGCATGGCGCGGGTCTCCGGAGTGGCGCAGGATGCCGTCATGCGCCAACGGCTCGCCGCCATGTTCACCGGCTTGAAACTCATGGAATGGAGTGCCGCGCGGTCGATGGGAGCGGGCGTTCCTGGCCCCGAAGCGTCCATCTCGAAACTGTTTTGGGGGACATGGCACCGAGAACTCGGCGAGCTGTTTGTGGACCTTATGGGGGCGTCGGCAACGGTCGCCCACAGCGCACCTTCAGGCCCCTACGAGATGTCACTGGAACAGAATATTTTTCTCTATTCGCGTGCCGATACGATTTACGGCGGCAGCAATGAAATTCAACGCAACGTGATCGGCGAGCGAGTGCTCGGCCTTCCTAAGGAGCCATCGTGACCTCATCTCCCCCGCCGCCCTACGTAGCTGGCCACAATTTGCTGGCCGGCAAAACAGTGCTCATCACAGCCGCTGCCGGCACCGGCATCGGTTTTTCGACGGCTCGTCGCTGCGTCGAAGAAGGTGCCCGCGTCATCATTTCCGACAAGCATGAGCGACGCCTGGCCGAGTCGGCCGCACAACTTACCGAACTCAGCGCGGCACTCGCCACGCCAGGCCCGACGGTGCTCGGCATCCAGTGTGATGTGACGTCAGATGCCTCCGTCGACGCCCTAGTAACCAAGGCGGCCACCGTGTTGGGAGGCATCGACATCATGATCAATAACGCCGGCTTAGGGGGCACCGCCGAGGTGCACGAGATGACGAACGACCAATGGTCGATCGTGCTCGATGTCACGCTCAACGGCACCTTTCGCTGCATGCGCGCCGCGCTCAACCACATGTACGAGCGCGGCTCCGGCGTCATTGTCAACAACGCCTCGGTGCTGGGATGGCGGGCACAAGCCGGTCAAGCGCATTACGCCGCGGCCAAGGCAGGCGTGATGGCACTCACGCGTTGCGCAGCCATCGAGGCTGCGACGCGTGGCGTGCGCATCAACGCCGTATCACCAAGCATTGCCATGCATCCGTTTCTGGCTAAAGTGACCACCGACGAACTGCTCGACGAACTCACCCAACGCGAAGCCTTTGGACGCTACGCCGAGCCGTGGGAGGTGGCCAACGTCATCGTGTTTCTGGCGTCGGACTACTCAAGTTACATGACCGGCGAATCCCTCAGCGTCAGCTCGCAACGGGCATGACGTCGCCGCAATTGTTTGACCTCAGCGGCAAAGTGGCCGTCGTCACCGGCTCCACAAAGGGGCTCGGGCGCTCGATGGTTCAGGGCCTCGCAGAGGCTGGCGCAACCGTCGTGGTAAGTAGCCGTAAACAAGATCTGTGCGACCGTGTCGCGGCCGAGATTCGCGAGGCAACTGGCGCAACCGTGTTGCCATTGGCGTGCCACGTTGGCGATTGGGATGCCATTCCCGAATTCGTCACCACCGTGGTTGACCGACTGGGCACAATTGACGTGCTGGTCAACAACGCGGCAATAACGCCGTCGCGACTCACAGTGACAACAATGGAGCGCGACGTTTGGCGAAAAATATTCAGTGTCAACGTCGAAGGCCCGCTACGAATGTGCCAAACCGTTGCGCCCGTCATGCGCGATCACGGCGGCGGCAGCATTATCAACATCACGTCGATGGCCGCGTATTCCGGTGGCCCGGGCGTGTGCGCATACGGCGCGTCTAAGGCGGCCCTTTTGAATTTGAGCAAGAGCATGTCCCAAGAATGGGTCGAATGGAAGGTTCGGGTCAACGTGCTGTCGCCCGGGCCGTTCATCAGCGAAATGGTTGAAGGTGCCGCCAAACTGCGTCCAGGTTTTTTGGACCTCATCGCCAGCGGAACGCTCATGAAACGCGTCGCTAATCCGTCAGAAATTGTCGGGCCCGTGATCTATTTGGCCAGCGATGCCTCATCGTTTGTCACTGGTGACGAGATCACCGCCGCAGGCGGCATGCGCCGGGCCTAGCAACCCACCAGCGGGTCGCCGCATCACCTAGCAACCCACCAGCGGGTCGCCCATACGCGCAAAACACTCGTTGATGTTGTTGCCCATAAACGACGCTTTGAGCGTCGGGTCGAAGCCCTGGAAGTGTTCGTCGTAATACGCCACGGGAGTTGGGCCGTTTGCTTCGTAATGCGGGTAGTCCGATGAAAACACGGCCATCGATGAGAACTCTTGAAGAATCGCTTTGGGCGACTGGTGAGGTGCCGGCAGCGGGCTGACTCGCACGTTGCGTTGCAAATATTCCGCGGGCGACAACGACAGCGTGTAGTCACCCAGAAATGGTGATGCCGGAGCACCGCGTCCATCCATGTTGCGAATTGTGAACGGCAACCACTCGATACCAAATTCCGAAATGAGAAACGTCAGATTTGGATGACGGTCAAACACGCCACCAAACACCAAACCATTGAGCATCGTGACCGCTGCTTGATATGAAATACCAGTGGCGATGCGTTTGGCGATGCCGGGATCTTTGGTGTTACCCCACCCGGCGTGGAATTGCGCCGGGCCCATACCGACATGCAGCATCGGC